>NZ_JAGJEF010000009.1:0-119645 GCF_018100875.1 Pseudoalteromonas sp. MMG012 | reverse complement strand
TATTGGATTGGACGTAAGTTTGTTTACAAAACATTTTCTATTCCAAAACCCTTATCCAAACCTGAGGTTAAATAGTAAAACCGAATTATATAATTTTCTATGTATTGCTTACCTCAAAACCAGTATTACATTAATGGCTTTTCCATTGAATAAAATAACGTGATAACCCCCATTTTTGTGATTGTTATGTATTTGTTTTGTAAACTATTTGATAAAAACAACAGATGGGAAATTAATTCGATGTATTTGGGTTTTTTCTCCTGTATTTTGACGGTTAACAATCGTCTGATCAACATATTGTCGCCTGCAGCAAGCTGTGCATTAGAGTAAATAACCAATCAAAAATGGCTTTAAATTGTATGGACGTGTTCGTCGTACACATTAAGGAAACCCCTCGTGCGGATAAATAAATCTTTTCTCAATTACTCTCGTGTGATCCATGTTTATGTATCTATGGCGTTATTAACACTGATGGTGTTTTTTTCCATTACAGGGGTAACGTTGAATCACCCAGAATGGTTTGCAGATAACGAAGCGTATGTTGATGAATTGGAACTTCAATTGCCTCGTTCATTACTTGGGGTAGAGCACCAAGGTGAACTCATAAAATATTTGCATCAACAAAGTTGGTTTAATGGTAAGAGACTTACATTAGAGCGAGATGAGTATGAGCTGTTTATCAGTGATAAGGGCCCAGGCGCACATTTGGCCATTACAGTGGATCTAGAAAGTGGTGACGCGTTTATAGAAAAAACAAATTATGGTATGTGGGCAAAACTCAATGATTTACATAAAGGCCGCAATAGTGGTGCAGTGTGGCGATTGGTTATTGATGTCAGCGCCATATCAATGATTTTATTTAGTGTTACGGGTTTGGTGTTAGCGCTGGCTCAGAGACGAGTAAATAAAACTCTAGCGCTAAGCTTAGTAACCACGTTAGGGGTCTTTTTTTGCTATTTATTTTATGTATAGCACGGTTTAATTTTTTGAGGAGAGAAAATGATAAAAAATGGTTGTTTCTATTAGTGGTACAGTTCTTTGTGGTTAGTAAAGCACAAAGCTCGGAAATAGAACTCTCTATCAATTTAGCAAAACAGACGGGGGAATATCATAATCCTTATGTCGCAGTGTGGATTGAAAACGATGAGGGAAAAAGTGTACGGACGTTAGTGCTTTGGCGCGAAGGTGCTAAATGGTTAAAAGATATTCGCACATGGTGGCGAAAAGTGGGCAGACGAGATTCAGCTCTAGTCGATGCTATCACTTCTGCAACACGTCCAGCGGGAGATTATCGTTTGAATTTTAAAGCGAGTGATGATCAAGGGAAAAGACTAGAGAATGGCAATTATACCTTGAAAATTGAAGTCGTTAGAGAGAACGGTGGTCGAGCCATTATTAAGAAAAAGTTTAGCTTAAATGGGCTGGCGCAGACTTATACCCTTAAAGCTACCCCAGAAACAAATATCGCAACATTTTCGATTAAGGAATAAAAAAGTATGTCTAAATTAAAGTTATTCGCTATTTTAGTATTGTCAATGGCTACCTCGGCACAGGCACATAACCGTTGGATTTTACCCACTCATTTTAGTGTGTCGGGCGAAGAACAGGTATGGATAATGGCCGATGTTACGGCATCTAACGAAACGTTTAACGTCGATAAGCCAATGGGTTCAGACAGGTTTAGTATTATTAAACCAAATGGTGAACGTGCTCGTCCAAGTTCAAGCTTTCGAGGTCACCGCAAAAGCGTAGTGGACATTAATTTAGTGGAAGACGGAACGTATAAAATGTTTTTGGATAGTGATGTCAGTTACTGGACCAGTTATGAAATAAAAGGAAAGGATGGTACGCAGTGGCTACGCAATACAAGCAAAGCGAATCGTGATGCTAAACTTCCCAAAGGCGCTAAAAATGTCAACACGCTGGCCTCTAAATCGCAAGTTATGACCTTCGTAACACTCAATGCACCCACAGAGAACTACCGTTTAACCAAGCAGGGTTTAGAGTTGAAGCCAATTACACATCCGTCTGACATTGCTCAAAATGAAAAAGCACAACTGCAATTTGTGTTTGATGGTTTGCCACAAAAAGGCGTAGAAGTTGAAATTATTAAAGATGGTGCGCGCTATAGGAACAATTTGGATGCATTGAAATTGACCTCTGATCAAAAGGGGCAGATCTCGTTTACATTACCAGAGGCTGGTAGATACTTATTAATTGCTGAATTTAAAAAATCGCAAAAGAATAACCCATTGGCTGATGAAATGGGTGGCCAAGTATTCTTTACTTTTGAGGCGGTATTGAACTAAGCCTCTGTACATGTACTTTATATCACAGTCATGATTGCCTATATTATTGGCAATCATGTATCGTTTTATTTGTCAGTAAAGAGCGTACAGAAAAAGGTGTTACTTTATTTTTAACATCTACAGTGACTTTGGCGATGTCTAAATACTGAAAGTCACCAGGGCCGTTCAGTTGCCATAACCCAGCAGCTATTTTCGATAAGCAAAATGCTTTTGTATCTCCATGACTGACTAAAATGGGAAAGTCATACGTATTGGCAAGTTTGTTCAATGCCTCTTTATATACTTTAAACCCATCACACTTCTTTTGGCGAGTATCAGTGCAAGCTTTGTCATGTTTTGGAGGAGCAAATATATCTGCTTGCATAAATATCACCGCCGCAGTTAGGTTTTCATTTAAATGAGATGTTAGCCAGTTTAAGTTATGTGAGTCTCTGGCTTGTACTTGCGCGCGTGCGATTTTTTTATCTGATTTTAAAATTTGCTTACGACCATTATTAGTGCCAACCACGTGCAAGGTCATAAAACGAACATTATTATGTAGCCAAGCTTGATTCTCAGGTTGCGCTGTTTGCCGTGTGTATTTGTTAAGTTTTGCTGAGGTGTGAGTGAACTCTGTACGAATGAAATCTAATCGTTCGAGCTCGTCATACCTTGGTTTTAGGCTTTTTCTATCGCAGTCAGTCCAATCATTGTCTCCAGGCGTATAAATAAAAGGTTGCGTACTTATCTGGCTAATGAGTGTGTAATTTTCTTTTAGTATCGTGTTTGTGCAAGGTACCGCACCGGATTTAATGTCTCCAACATGTACAACAAAGTCATGAGGTGTACTTTGTGCTGCTTTATAAAGTATGCCGGTAGGTTTACTGAGCATTTTTGCATCCACATCAGAATAAGGCATATCACCATATACAAGAAACTGACTAGGTTGAGCGGAAGTAAACAGGGCCGTGCCAACGAGCGTAAATAACAAGGGTAGCTTGAGCATATGCGTTCTAAGTGGAGAAGTAGAGTTTCTACGATATACCATTAGGTAATGTAAATAAAAGTGTTAAGTGAGAAAAAGTGTAGGATTTGTGCCATCAGAAGCTGGGTTTAATACCAAAGAACTAACGTGGCTATCGCACTTTTAATCGTGAGTATGAGGGCGGTGTTAGAGTGTTTTTAGTAGATTTTGGAAGTAAGCTCGATAAGATAAACAGCAGAGAAAATCGTTTAGTAAATGGTACCGTTCTATATGCCAGCGCTACTCAGGCTTGTCGATGTTGCATATGTGCAACACCGTTATATAAAATCACTCCACGACAGAGGCTACATCGATTGTTATTCTTGTGTCGAAACTTTAATTGGAGCATGAGAAAAAATATGAAAGAAATACTGTCTATATTCTGGTTACTTTATATGGCATTAATGTCATTAACAACACAAGCAAAACAAGCTGATGTCATGGAGATTGAAGCGGTATTTGCCGCTTATATGGACAAATATAATGACTATTTACGCCATGGTGAGTTGACGAACAAGACGCAATTGTATCATGATAAAATGATGGTGCTTTCTGGCCGAAGTGGGGCAGCAGTTACATCAGCTAATAAATTTAACGAACAGGTTAAAGGCTTTTTAGATAACTTAAAAAAGCAAGGTGTTACACGTGTTTCATGGGAGAAAGTGGGCATTCAACAATTGAGTGACTCAGTTGCAATTGTGAGTAACAGAGCTGTCCGTTATTTGAAAACCGGTGAAGTACATAACCGAGTGGGGGCGACGTACTTTATCAATAAAGTTGGTGGAAGTTGGAAAATATCTGCTTTCACAGTGCACTCACCAAATACAGTATTACCAATATAAAGATAAGGAAAAAATGGAAAACTGGGATGACTATCGGCTGATTTTGGCGTTACATCGAGGCAAAACATTGCGCGGTGCAGCTGAGATATTAACGCTAAATCACTCGACAGTTTCAAGGAGAGTATTGGCATTAAAGAATAAGTACAATGCAGATGTGTTTGAGTCGAATCAATCTGGATTTGTGCTAACCTGTTTTGGCAAAACCTTATTACACTCGGCGCAAGAAATTGAAAAGCTGATATTAAGCGATTTACGCCGAGAGCAAAGTGTCAATGCGGATCTGTCGGGTAATATTCATTTATCAGTGCCACCTGCAATTGCGCAATTCTTAATTTTTGACGCGTTACATGATTTTCAATTGCAGCATAAAAATATCTCTTTACATGTACATACTTCATACTCTTTAGCTGATTTAGATAGATCTGAAGCAGACGTTGTTGTGAGGGTATCTAATACACCCGATGAGCATTTAGTTGGACATCGCTTATTCCCCATTTATTTGGGTTATTATGCCAGTGAGGCATATTTAGAAGCGAAGGAGTGTTCACAATATCAGTGGATAACTAATGTGTATCAACAGGCAGCACCGACCTGGATTGCTCAATCTCCCTTTCCTGATGCACCGATTGGATTTACAATCGAAGATTTAGTCTTGCGTCATTACGCGGCTTTAAAAGGTCAAGGAATGATACTCGGTGCCTGTTATATTGCAGATACGTTAGGACTTAAGCGCTTAAACACTCAGTCGTTAATGATACATCAGGATATATGGGTGTTAACTCACCCAGACCTTAAAGATGTTCCACGTATTCGCGCGTTAATGCGCTTTTTAACACACGCGATACGTCAGAAAAAACCGTTAATATTCGGTGAAATTAAACAGTGAAAACCCAAGCACGATTGAGCTTGGGTCAATCAGAATGTTACATTGGCGACTTTAACACTCGATAATATTCACAGCCAATCCACCGCGGGCTGTTTCTTTATATTTTGTCTTCATGTCATTACCAGTATCTAGCATGGTTTTAATGACTTTATCGAGCGATACCTTTTGGTCACCAGTACCTCTAATGGCAAGTCGAGACGCGTTGATGGCTTTGACGGCGCCCATCGCATTTCGTTCGATACAAGGTACTTGCACTAAACCACCAACAGGGTCGCAGGTTAAGCCTAAATTGTGTTCCATACCAATCTCTGCAGCATTTTCAACATGTACGACATTGCCGCCCATAATTTCTGTTAATGCGCCTGCGGCCATTGAGCACGCAACGCCGACTTCACCTTGGCAGCCTACTTCAGCACCAGAAATAGAGGCATTTTTTTTGTATAAAATACCAATAGCTGCAGCTGTCAGTAAGTAACGGGTGGCAATTTCTTCGTCAACTTCTCGAATAAATGTGTGATAGTACATTAATACTGATGGTAAAATACCGGCGGCACCATTGGTCGGCGCTGTTACAACACGGCCGCCAGCAGCATTTTCTTCATTAACGGCAAGGGCAAACAAATCAACCCAGTCCATGGCCCGTAATGGATCATTACTGTTTTCTACATTGAGCTTTAAATACAGACTAGGTGCTCGACGCTTAACTTTTAAGCCACCAGGTAAAATACCTTCAGTTCTCATACCGCGCTCGATACACGCTTTCATGACTTCCCAGATATTAAACAATTCAGCTTTGATTTCTGCCTGTGTACGCAATGTTTTTTCATTTGCCATCATTAAAGATGAAACACTCAGGCCAGAGTCTTTACACAAAGCAAGGAGTTCAGCTGCATTTTCAAATAGATAAGGAGCAGGGTTTTGTTCTCTTATATCTAGCGCCGCTTGCTTTTCACAGTCAAACTGTTCGTCAGTTACAATGAAGCCACCGCCGATTGAATAATATACTTGGCTATGCAGACGTTCGTCACCATTAAAAGCAACAATTTCCATTGCGTTAGAGTGCTTTGGAAGGGTTTTTCTACGGTGAAATACGATGGCGCCTTGCTTAGGAAAAGCTGCTTTGTGGGTTTTATCTAAGTAGATCACTTGTTCTTTTTCGATTTGATCTAAGATAGATGGAACAGCATCAGCGTCGATGGTCTCAGGATCATAACCTGCAAGACCTAAAATAACCGCTTTACCTGAACCGTGGCCAATACCAGTTTGACCTAATGAGCCGTATAGCTCGACTTTAACAGCAGTAACGTCTTCGATCATTCCTTTAGATTGTAAATCTTGTACGAATAAACGAGACGCGCGCATTGGACCGACGGTATGCGACGACGAAGGTCCAATACCGATACTAAACATATCGAATGCACTAATCATAATTTATACTCAACATTGCCTTTGAACGGGCGCACATCATAACTTTAAAATGCATAATTGTAACCAGTTCAATTATGAATTTATTATGCTTACTCAACCAATTTAACAAAGTTTTTAACGACACTGGCGGTTGCTCCCCATAGGAGACCATATGGTGTTAAAAAGCCGTCCATTTGACGTGACTTACCGGCATATTCAACATGCATAGTTTGCCAGTTATTACGGTCTATCAGGTGTGAGAGCTTGATGGTAAAAGCATGATCAACTTCAGCACTTTGAGTATGCCATATGGCATGTTTTTCAAGTGTTGCCACGATAGGTCTAATACAAAACCCTGTTAAAGTATTATGCTCGTTGAGCTGACCTATGGTGTTTATGTATTGTGATTCTATTCCCAGCTCTTCTTGTGTTTCTCGCACGGCCGTGTGTGTTTTTGATTTGTCACTGGGCTCTACTTTGCCCCCAGGAAAACAAATTTGACTTGGGTGATGTGCTAGATAAGCGGGGCGTTTGCAAAATAGTAAAGCAGCTTCACCGTGTTCTTCAATTAAAGGTAACAAAATGGCGCTGTCACGAACGCTGGTATGTGGTTGATGGTCGCTTGTTGTATCAGCATGAATATGAAATCTGGCAATAACATCAGATAGTTTCACTGTTTCTCCAAACGAGATTTATTGTTTACTAAGTATAGGTAAGATTTTTTGTACTTTATGAAAAGTTTCTTGATATTCTAAATCAGCTTCCGAATCAGCAACAATTCCGCCACCGGCCCAACAAAATATTGTATTGTTGTGGCATATTAATGTTCTGATGGTAATGGATGTATCCATTCGACCACATGCACTTAAATAGCCAATTGAACCACAATATACACTGCGTCGGTGCGGCTCTAGCTCTTCGATGATTTCCATGGCTCTAATTTTTGGTGCGCCTGTTATCGACCCTCCAGGGAATGCTGCATATAATTGATCAACCGCGGTTTTTCCTTGTGCAAGTTCACTGGTAACGGTGCTTACTAAGTGATGCACCGCGGGGAAGCTCTCAATAGCAAACAGTTTGGGGACAGATACGGAGCCAGGCCGAGCAACCTTACCGAGATCATTTCTTAATAAGTCGACAATCATCACATTCTCAGCACGATCTTTCGCACTATTTTGCAGTGTTATGGCTTGTTGGCGATCGGCATCGGCGTTTGCAAGTCTGGGTAGAGTACCTTTGATAGGTTTTGATTCAACTTTGTTGTGATTAACGAGCAAAAACCGTTCTGGTGATACCGATAAAACTGCGCCATAAGGCAAATTAATATAGGCAGAAAAAGGGGCTTTATTTTGAGTTTGCAAGCGTTTATATGCTGCCCAAGGATTGCCAGAGTATTGTGCACTGAAGCGTTGTGCGAGATTAATCTGATAACAGTCACCACTTTTTAAGTAAGCTTGAATGTGTGAAAATTTATCAAAGTATTCTTGTTGTGTAAGGTTCGATGTCCAATCGCTGTTTAATGAGAAGTCGTTGTTACTCTCAGCGCTGTTTGTCGGTGTAGATAAGTCGAAGTAATCGGATAAGTTATCGACGTTTGGTTGCGACACATAATACCAAGTATCTGTTAAGTTATCTTTGATCAACGCATCTAGGTAGAGGCCAACGACCATATCAGGTAACGCAATATCTTGTTGTGCTGATTCAGGCACTCTTTCTATATAACGGCCTAAATCATAACCAAAATAACCTAACCAACCGCCTGAAAATGGCAATTCAAATGGCGCGGGCTGTTTAGATAACATATTTAAGTGGGTATTCATGGCCTCGAACCAATTTAACTCTATTTTATTTCCATCTAGAAAAATTGCTTGAGATTTGGCTTCAAGTATCTGTGTCGGGTTAATGCTGATAATGTCATAGCGACTATTTTCATGTTGAGCATGACTAGAATCGAGCAAAATTGCGTATGGTAAGTGGGCAAATTGCTCAAAAAGTGCCACAGTGGAGAGTGATATATCTAATTTTTTACAATTGATTTGCTCATTTATCATTTACTTGAACCTGAAAACTAGCCCGAAACGGGCGGGGAGGGTATCATACTTATCTCGTTTTCTACAGTCACCCAAGGGTCACTGTAAACCGTCATTATCGTCTAGATGTATTCTGTTATTGACTATTGTGGTTAATAGCACAAATTAAGGAACCGTCATGAGTATGATCCGTCAGCAAGATTTCATCGACAGTATTGAAGATGCTTTGCAATATATCTCTTTTTATCACCCGTTGGATTTTGTTCAAGCATTAGAGAAGGCTTATCACAAAGAAGAAAGTAAAGCTGCAAAAGATGCCATAGCGCAAATTTTGATAAATTCTCGCATGTCTGCAGAAGGCAAACGCCCGCTGTGTCAAGATACAGGTATCGTGACCTGTTTTGTTAAAGTTGGCATGGATGTGAAATGGGATCAAACGGATTTAACTGTTCAACAAATGGTTGATGAAGGTACTCGTCGCGCATATTTAAATCCAGACAATCCTCTGCGTGCTTCTATTGTAGCAGACCCTGCAGGAAGTCGTAAAAACACCAAAGACAATACACCATCGGTTGTGCACATTGATATGGTGGCTGGCGCTGAAGTGGAAGTAATGATTGCCGCGAAAGGTGGTGGTTCAGAAAATAAAACAAAAATGGTAATGCTTAACCCATCAGATGATGTGGCTGCATGGGTTGAAAAAACACTGCCAACAATGGGGGCAGGTTGGTGCCCACCGGGTATGTTAGGAATAGGTATTGGTGGTACTGCGGAAAAGGCCGCTGTACTGGCAAAAGAATCGCTGATGGATCCGGTTGATATTCATGAATTACAAGCTCGAGGGGCTGAAACTGCAGAAGAAAAATTGCGTCTAGAGATTTTCGAGCGAGCGAACAAACTAGGGATCGGTGCTCAAGGTCTTGGTGGGCTAACAACAGTGGTTGATATAAAAATCAAAACAGCGCCTACCCATGCGGCATCAAAACCTGTGGTTATGATCCCAAATTGTGCAGCTACACGCCATGTACACTTTACGCTCGATGGTTCAGGACCTGCAGATTTAAAAGCGCCAAAACTAGAAGATTGGCCTGAAGTGACATGGGAAGTGGGTGAAGATACGCGTCGCGTTAACCTTGATACGCTGACAAAAGAAGATACCCATGACTGGAAAATGGGTGAGACAGTATTACTTTCAGGCAAAATTTTAACGGGACGTGATGCTGCACACAAACGTTTACAAGACATGATCAACTCTGGTGAAGGTTTACCTAAAAATGTAGACTTCAATAATAAATTTATTTATTACGTAGGCCCTGTTGATGCTGTCGGTGATGAAGCAGTGGGCCCTGCTGGTCCAACAACGGCAACGCGTATGGATAAATTCACTGACTTGATGCTCGAAAGTACTGGCATTGTTGGTATGATTGGTAAAGCAGAACGAGGTCCAGCGACCGTTGAATCAATTAAACAAAATAAATCAGTGTATTTAATGGCTGTCGGTGGTGCTGCATACTTGGTTGCGAAGGCAATAAAAAAAGCGCGGGTCGTTGCTTTTGAAGATTTGGGAATGGAAGCTATCTATGAATTTGAAGTAGAAGATATGCCGGTAACTGTTGCGGTAGATAGCACTGGTGCCAATGCGCATGAACAAGGCCCTGCAATCTGGAAAGCAAAAATAGAAGAGTTAGACAGTAAGTTAAAATAAACTTGTTAACAGTTTAATCATAACCGCATATAAGGTCACTTTTATGCGGTTTTTTTGTAATTATATCTGTACATTGAGGCCCAACTTTACGTTTACGTAAAGGGTCCTTGCTGATAATTAAGATATTTTAACTGTATAAGTTGTTGTTTGAATAAATATTGGATTATTTACCTATGTTTTTTATTTAATTTAAAATAACAATTCAAATATACAAGCAATTGTAGGTTGATCATCTCATTTCCTAGTAACACCAAACAGATAGTGATAGAGTTTTGCCAGTTTCAGCGCTACTCACCCCAATGGGGCAAAAATTTCGGAGAACTATAAAGTGGCTGTTTTTAACCAAGTTGAATTTGATAACCATGAACAAGTGGTGTTTTGTGCCGATGAGGCGTCAGGCTTAAAAGCCATTATAGCAGTACATAGCACTAAGCTAGGTCCTGCCGTAGGCGGTTGCCGCTTGTGGGATTATGCAGAAGATGAAGATGCGGTGTATGATGTACTGCGCCTGTCAAAGGGAATGACATATAAAAATGCGGTTGCTCGTTTACCATTTGGTGGCGGAAAATCAGTCATTATAGGTAATGCTAAGACGATTAAGTCAGATGCACTATTTAAGGCTTTTGGCAGACACCTTGAGCGTTTAGGTGGCAGCTATTATTCAGCAGAAGATGTTAACATTACTACCGGTGATGTAATGGTTATGAATCAAGAAACTAATTATGTATTAGGTCTTGAAGGTAAAAGTGGTAACCCATCACCATTTACTGCCCTAGGTACGTTTTTAGGGATCAAAGCGGCATATCAGCATAAGCATGGACATCAAGATTTGGCGGGTGTTAAAGTCGCAGTGCAAGGGCTTGGCGCGGTTGCTTATGGCTTGTGTAAGCACTTACATGAGGCGGGCGCAGAGTTGTTCGTGACAGACATAAATATGGCGTCCGTTGATAGAGTGGTAACTGATTTTGGTGCAACTGCTGTTGGTATCAATGAGATTTACGACCTTGATGTGGATGTTTACGCTCCATGTGCTTTAGGCGCAACGGTTAATGATGAAACTATTCCGAGAATTAAAGCGAATATCATTGCAGGCTGCGCTAATAACCAGCTTGCAGAGTCTCGACATGGTGAGATATTACGTGAAAAAGGCGTGTTGTACGCACCTGATTATGTGATTAACGCTGGGGGTATCATTAATGTATTTTATGAAACTCAACCACAAGGGTACGATGAAGTACTTGCAACTAAGCATGTTGAAGGCATTTTTGAGACATTAGCAGAGATATTTACTCGCTCTGAGTCTGAGCAAAAGTCTACTCACATTATTGCGGATGAATTGGCACAAGAGATAATAGCAAACGGTTTATAATCGATAGACTATAATTTCAATGAGAAATGATAAGGCATGCTTTGGCATGCCTTTTTTATGTGAGAGTGATTAGCAGTGAAAACTTTGAATATGAAAATATGGCCAAGAGCAGACCACTTTAGATTTTATCAAGCGTTTTCGGAGCCATTTTTCAATATTACAGTTGAATTAGAGCTTGGTAAGTTACACGCGTGGTCGAAAGCGCGCAAAGTGCCGTTTTCACACTGTTATTTATATTGTTTGTCACGAGCGATAGATGCTTATGAGCCCATGCGCTATCGAATTATGGGTGATACGGTGGTGGTGACTGATGATGTGGTTTTGAGTACGGTGTTTTTAAATGATGACGAGACCTTTCGCTTTGTGCCATTGAATAAGGGCACCGACTTATTTGAGTTCTCTCAAAGTACGGCGCTCGCACAACAATTCCATTCAAAACAGCCCTTGATTAACGATGTATTTTTGTCAAGGTCCACTGATTTAAACCAGGTGTATGTTTCCATTTTGCCTTGGTTCAAGTTTTCCAGTTTTAGCCATGCCCGTACAGTAAGAGATGTAGAAAATGGCATTCCAAAATTTGTATTTGGGAAATATGATTCTATAACTAATACAATACCGTTAAATATTGAAGTCCACCATGGCCTTATGGATGGGCTTCATGTTGCTAAATTCCTCACGGAAATTGAGGTTCAAATAGTGAAAGCAAGTAAAGAATAAGCTCGTTTTTTAGTCGTTTGAAGCACTCTATGTTTGTTGGTGAATAAATTGCAATAATTTTTTTAGAGTTAATATTTCTACCCTTTTAAAATCAATAGGTTGCATTTAAAATTTACCAAAATAATATATCCATTACAATATTTTGTACGGTTGTAATAAATTGTAAAGAAGATTGGTTAAGTGCTTTATAATCAACGGCTACAGGCGCTGGGGTAGAAAATCATTGTTAATTTTTTGTTTTCTATCGAGTTTATTTTTTCTTGTCAACAAAAATTGTTTTGCCCGTGAAGTTGACACATGGACTTGCATTTAGCATTATTGGACAGTTGATATCTGTTAAAAGATATCAGGGTTGCTCTTTTAAAGAGTGATAAAATTATAAAAGTAACATTACTTAATTGGTTGGGAACTATGTCTGTTAAAATCAGAAAGAGTCTTGTAGCTACAGCACTTTTAGGTGCTACAGCATTTGCAAGCAGCAATGTGATTGCAGATCCTTTGAACGACGTACAAAAAGTAGGTCAACAAACTCAAAAGGCTGCTCAAAAGTCTCAAGAAAAAATCGACAACATTTTCGGTCAGACGCAAGAATTGGTCGGCGAATATCGCAGTGTTGTAGACGAAACAGAACTTCTTAAAGTTTATAATGATCACGTTGAACGTTTGGTTATGGACCAACGTGCAGGTATCGAATCTTTCGACCGTCAAATCGGAACTATCGAAAAGACCAAACAAGACGTTGTGCCTTTGATGTATCGCATGATCGATACGCTTGAGCAATTCATCAAAGCGGACGTTCCGTTTGATACTGAAACTCGTATGGGTCGAGTTGAAAAACTACGCGGATTACTTTCTAACTCAAAAGTAACGACTTCTGAGAAGTTCCGTCAAGTTCTAGATGCATATACAATTGAAACTGGTTACAGTTCAGGTATTGCTGCATCACAAGGTTCTTTAGAAATCAGCGGAAAGAATATTAACGTTGACTTCGCGCGCTTAGGGCGTATTGCCTACGTTGCTCAATCATTTGATATGAAGCACGCTTGGGTATGGAACAACGATTCAAAGCAGTGGGATGCATTAGGTGAAGAATACCTTAAGCCGATTAAAGATATGATCCGTATCGCTCGTAATCAGGCAGCCCCAGATCTTGTTGCATTACCAATCTTTGGCGCGGAGTAATATAAAAATGAAGAAACTATTTAAAGGTTTTGCAGTTGCTGCAGCACTATCTGTTTCTGCAGGTGCCGCGCTTAACGCACATGCAAACACAGAAGCACTAGACAAAATCCTTCAAGAAGTTAAGCAGTCGCGTATTTCTGAAGGTAATATCAACAAGAAACGTGAGCAAGAGTTCTTATCAGCACGTGCTGATAAGCAAGCTTTGTTTAACAAAGCGAAGCGCGAACTAGCTGCTGAAAAAGCACGTGGCGTTCGTTTAAACAAAGAATTCAAGCAAAACGAAATTACACTTGCTGAGAAAGAAGTTGAACTAAACAATGCAACGGGTACGCTTGGTGAGATGTTCGGTGTTGTTCGTCGTTCTGCATCAGAAGCAATTGGTTCAATTGAGGCATCTTTAGTTAGTGCTGAAAAACCAGGTCGTGCTGAAGTACTTCGTTCATTAGCAGCAGCAAAAGAGCTTCCGACTACTCGTGAGTTAGAAGAGCTTTGGATTGCTTTCCAAACTGAGATGACTGAATCTGCAAAAGTTTCTACTTTTGAAGCACAAGTTGCTGAGTTAAGTGGTGAAGTGAAGGTTAAGCAAGTAACTCGTGTTGGTAACTTCAACCTTGTAACGAAAGACGGTTATGTACTATACGATGCGGCAAATAAAGCAATCGTACCTTTAGGTAAACAACCTGATGGATACGTACTAAATCAAGTTAATGAACTACTAGGTACTTCAGCTGGTTCATATGCTAAGTTTTATGTTGACCCGACTCGTGGTTCAATTTTACGTTTGAACACACAGCGTGCAACAGTTGAAGAGCGTTGGCATCAGGGTGATACAGTTGGTTATATCATTACTGTATTACTTATTATTGGTGCGTTGTTAGCGCTAGTTCGCTTTATTGATTTAATGATCGTTGGCGGCAAAATGAAAGCGCAAATGAAAAACATCAATACACCTAACGCAAACAACCCGCTTGGTCGTATCTTGAAAGTTTACCAAGATAACAAGAACCAAGACGTTGAAAACCTTGAGCTTAAGCTTGATGAAGCTATTTTACGTGAAACACCACGTGTAGAAGCTGGTATCAACATTATCAAGATTCTTGCAGCTATTGCACCTTTACTAGGTCTACTAGGTACGGTTGTAGGTATGATCATGACGTTTGAATCAATCACGTTATTTGGTACAGGTGACCCGAAAATCATGGCAGGTAACATCTCTCTAGCGCTAGTAACTACAGCACTAGGTCTGATTGCTGCTCTACCTCTAATCCTATTACACGCTATCGTTTCAGGTCGTAGTAAATCTGTACTACATATCCTTGACGAGCAAAGTGCTGGCATCGTTGCAGCACATGCGGAGAAGGAGAAAGCCTAATGCTAGTCCTGATGGAGACCTGGGAATCTATCAGGGATTTTGTTGGCACAGGCGGCCAAGTATTATACGTGGTCGCGATAGCACTCTTTCTTATGTGGGTTTTAATGATAGAGCGCTATTGGTTCCTACTTGCTGAATACCCGAGAATGAAAGCGGATATTGTAGCTAAGTGGGACGCCCGCCAAGACACAACGTCTTGGTACGCACACAGAATTCGTGATGCATGGATTTCTGAAGCGTCTGAGAAATTAGATGAGCGTATGTTGATTATCAAAACATTGGTAGCTATGTGTCCATTAATAGGCTTACTAGGAACCGTAACAGGTATGATCACAGTTTTTGAAACTATGGCTACCCAAGGTACTGGTAACGCACGTTTGATGGCATCAGGTATTTCAATGGCAACGGTACCAACGATGGCTGGAATGGTTGCGGCACTGTCAGGTGTTTTCTTTAGCACTCGCCTTGAAGCAAGAGCGAAAATGGCTAAAGCAAGCCTTGTGGACAGTCTGCCACATCACTAGAGAGAGAAATAAATATGGCACGTAAACAACGTTTTCGTGAAGACGAAGAAGCAGCAGTAGATATGACACCGATGCTAGACATCGTATTCATCATGCTGATCTTCTTCATCGTTACCACTTCTTTCGTGAAAGAAGCAGGTATTGAAGTTAAGAAGCCTAAGGCTGCTCAAGCTCAACAGACCAAGAATGCTAATGTCTTTATCGCTATCCGTGAAAATGGTGAGATTTGGATGGATAAGCGTCAAGTAGATGTTGAGCGTGTTAGTGCGAACCTTGAAAGTATCATTGCAGAACAACCGACTGAAACCATCATTATCCAAGCGGATAAAGGTGCTAAACACGGTGTAGTTGTGAAGGTAATGGACCAAATCAAGGCGACTGATGACGGCCTTAAGATTTCAATTGCTGGAGCTAAGTAATGATTCGTTTTCTGTTTTCACTGATTGCAGGTGGGGCAGTTACTTTCGGCTTGTTCTTTTTTATGTCTTATTTGATCTCCGGCGGTGCCGATAGATCAAATGAGCAAAAAGAGCAGATAGTTGTCGAAATTTTGACGAATCCGCCTGAATCAGAGGTGCAGGAGCGGAAACGTGTTCCGCCTCCACCGCCACCTCCACCGAAGCAGCCGCCTAAACCGCAGCCGCCTCAACCTGAAAATGCAAACCCTGCAGCAGGTGCTATTGGCTTTAACATGCCTAGTATCAACTTAGGGGGAACAGCTGGTGGTCTTAGTGGTCCTGGTGCATTTGGACGCGATGGTGATGCTACACCTATCGTTCGAATTGAGCCTAAGTACCCAACACAAGCTGCGCGTGATGGTAAAGAAGGTTGGGTACAACTTTCATTTACAATTAACGAGCTTGGTGGCGTTGATGACGTAAAAGTTATTGCCGCAGAGCCAAAGCGTATATTTAATCGTGAAGCGATTAGAGCGTTACGTAAGTGGAAATACCGACCTAAAATTGTTGATGGAAAGCCACTGGTACAGCCAGGGTTAACTGTTCAACTTGACTTTAAACTTAACCAAGATTAAGGAGGCAAGAAATGACGCACTTAAAGAAAGCTACAGCTCTTGCTTTACTTATGTCTTTATCAGGTACTGTTTACAGTGCAGCTGCTGTTGCAGCACCTGATTATGCTAAGATTGAAGAACGTAAAAACGCCAAGACCAAAATCATGGGTGAACGTACAGGTAAAAAAGTGGTTAAAGCTTTTGACTTGTACAACGAAGATAAAGTTGATGAAGCAATCGCATTGCTGAAAGAGCTGGAGCCTTCAAGTGATTTTGATAAAGCAACGGTTAATCGCTATCTAGGTAGCATGTATGCGCAAAAAGAGAACTATGCTGAAGCGATCAAATATGGTCGTTTAGCAATTGCGCCTGATGCACTGAACTTCAAAGATCAAGCTGACTTATATAAGTTACTAGGTGATTTATTAGCTGGTACTGGTAAGTTTAACGATGCGATTAAATCGTACAATGACTGGATGGACTTTACTGGAGAAGAAGACAGTAAAGTGTATGCGCGTATTGCTCAGGGTTATTATGAACTTAAGCAATACAACAAAGTTGTTGAGCCTGCAGATAAAGCTATTGAGCTAGAAAAAGAACCTAACAAACAATATCATATGATAAAGATTGGGGCGTTCTTTGAGCTTAAGCAGTATCAAGAAGCAGTTAAAGTTGGTGAAACTCTCGTTAAGTTATTCCCTGAAGATCCGCAGATGTGGACTCGTTTGGGTTCTTTTTACATGCAGACTGAACAATATAGTAAAGGGCAGACTGTGATGGAAATAGCGTATAAAAAAGGCTATTTTGAAAAAGAAAACCACTACAAGATCTTAGGTAGTTACTATTCTTTAAACGAAATTCCTTATAAAGCGGCGATTGTGTTTGAAAAAGCAATCAAAGAAGGGAAGATTGAGCGTGTTAAAAAGAATGTAACGGCGGTTGCAAGTTACTTTCACCAAGCTAAAAACTTGATTAGTGCAGCTAAGTACTATGAAGAAGCAGCAAAGTTTGACGATGATGCTGAACTTTATAGGAAAGCGGGTAGTCTTTTACTTTCTAAGCAAAAATATAGTGCTGCAGTTAAAAAACTGAATAAGGCACTAGAGTTAGGCACTGATAAGAAAGGGATGACATACTCAGACTTGGCTGAAGCTTATTTGTATCAAGAAAAATACAAAAAAGCATACCAGTCTATTGTTAAAGCACAAGAAGATCCTAGAACTCGCAAGTTTGCAAGAGGTTGGGCTACGTTTATTAAAGACAAGGCACAACGCAAAGGCGTTAAAATCTAGAAATAGAAGCCCCGAAAGGGGCTTTTTTATTGGCTCTGTTTTAATACGATAATATTATGAACCCTAAAATTACTTACCTTTTAACAACCTTGATGCTGTTAGTTGGCTGTGATGCTCATACACCTGCGTCTTTGTCTTTTAATGATGTACGCAATGAGCTTAAAGCGAACAATCGCGTGCTTGATGGCCATACAAAGATGGATGACATCATTACGTTACCATTTAGTGAGGCTTACTTAGCGCGCCGGCATCATTTGTATGGATCGGTTGCTGTTGATGTGTTGACGCAAGCACAGCAACAAGAACTCGAATTTCTTCAAATTCAGGAACGCTACCCTGAGCGCTTTTTACCTTGGCCTGTACAAGTCAATATGCTCGAGAACTTAGGCACTAACAATGAAAAATTAGCTGCATGGTCACACTTAGTACAGACGCGATTGCAGCAAGCGATAGACAGTAAAATTTATTTATCTCGCTATGAACGTGACAGACTATTGCGATATATCACGACGACAACGCCTCAGGTAGGATCAATAGTGTCGTTAGAAACGTATTTAGACACATATAAGCCCAGAACAGCTCTAGGTTTGTATCAATTGCCAAATGGTAAGGAATGGTATCAAAGTAAGCTAAATTACTACTATGGCCTTACTAAGGCACCTAGTAAAACGCTCAATGTAGTTCAACAAGCATTGGCGAGCCAAGGAAAAAAGAGTTCGATTGATATCGATGATAGTAATGGAAGGCATTTTACACTGCATTATTTACAAGCGCACTGCCAGCTGATAAATGGGTTAAATTGGATTGATAGTTATATCAATTTACCTGAAACGGCACGCCACTGCGCATTCAGTATTAAACCAGATACAAAGCACTTGATTTTGGCATTAATGGAGATTGACCTCGGGATTCATTATCAAGGTTGGTCACACAAGCAGGCGAGTGTTACTTTGCAAGCGCGGATAAAACTCGTTGATGAGCAAACAGCGGCACTGATTGAAAGTGTGCTCTTATACCCAGGCAGTATTTTCTCTTTGGCGAACATCGCTGGCTTTAACTCACTTTAGATTGGCATTGATGGCATCGCTGAGTAGCCGCATCTTTTTTGAGTTCTTCGTACGTTAGTGGTACTTCACAGTCACAACAATAGCCAAATTGACCAATGTCGATTTGGCACAGCGCGGCTTCTAATTGCACTAACCGTTGGTAACGTGGAAATTGTTCAGGAGTCACTTTACTTGCAATAAGGTCAAGCCAATCTGCGGGCGCGTTTTGTTCTAATACTAGCGCGAGCTCCCCTGTATATGGATGCTTTGATTGCTTTAGTTCCAATAAAAACCGATTGCGAACGAACTCAAGCTCATTCTTCAATTGAAGTTGATAGTTTCCAGTTTGTTCTGTATTCATAGTTGCTCTCCTGTGAACAACTATTATCATCAGCTTTAGTCAATTATATTATGATTTGAATCAATACTTGGCTGTTTTGCGTATTTTTCTAACACATTCACAACATCTTGTTTGGCTTTTAAGGTTTTTATTTCATCAAATAACTCATGGGCTTGTGGGTATTGACGCTTCAAATAGCCTAACCATTGCTTTGTTCTGGATGAAAAGTATTTCTCGTTAGACGCTGGGTCTTGGTGCATAGATGAATGCAGTATATGATAAATAATATGCTCCCATTGCAGTGGAGTATAGTCATACCCTTGCATTTTAGCTTTAATTTTTGCCGCTAAATCAGGTGTTGCAAGCGCACCTCGGCCTAACATCAAATCTTTACAACCACTGCGTTGTTGACACAAGAAAGCATCTTCAACTTGCCAAATTTCTCCATTTGCGACAACTGGTATTGAGAGCCTAGATAATAAGGGAGGGATCTTTTCCCAATAAGCAGGTGGTTTGTAGCCATCTTTTTTGGTTCGGGCATGAATCGCTAAACTAGATGCGCCAGCACTTTCAACGGCATCAATAATCTCGCTGCTGTTACTGTCATCATCGAAACCCAGTCGGATCTTAGCACTCACTTGATGTTCGCTTGGTACTGCGTCACGTACGGCTTTGATGATTTGATACATTTGCTCTGGTTCTTTGAGTAAAACAGCCCCACCTTTACTTTTATTGACCGTTTTAGCTGGGCAACCAAAATTTAAGTCAATGCCATGAGAGCCGAGCATAACGGCTTTTCGGGCATTATTCGCCAAAGCATGTGGTACCTGCCCTAGTAGCTGAATACGAACGGGTGTGCCAGCGCGTGTTTTACCTTTATTGAGCAACTCAGGGCAATAGCGAGTGAAAACGCGTCGTGGAAACGTTAGGTCGACAACGCGAATGAACTCGGTGACACATAGATCAAAGCCGCCAATGTCAGTTAATAACTGGCGCATTTTAAAATCGACGACGCCTTCCATAGGGGCTAACACTAGTTTCATCAGGTTACTTCATACAGCAAAAGGGCGGCCATTTTAAACGACTCTGTAGAAGTTTCTAAGTACAAATTTGCTTTTTTTGAGTTTTTAGTGAAAGATTTTAGTAGGGCATATGGTCTATTCAATGAATCAATTATTTCACAGAGAGAATCCAGCATGAACACAATTAAGAAAAACTCTATTGCATTAACACTAGGTGCGGTTGTTGTAGGTACTACGAGTTTAGCTGCTCCAGAGGCGAGCGCTAACCCATTTGCATTTGAAACAATGACTGCGGGATACCAGTTAGACGCTGGAGAAGGTAAATGCGGCGAAGGTAAATGTGGCGGCGACGCAAAAGGTAAAAAAGAAGGTAAATGCGGCGAAGGCAAATGTGGCGGAGACGCAAAAGGTAAAAAAGAAGGTAAATGCGGCGAAGGTAAATGTGGTGGCGACGCAAAAGGTAAAAAAGAAGGTAAGTGTGGTGAAGGCAAATGTGGTGGTTCACACTAAGAAAATAACACTGGGGTAGCGCTGGCTGCCCCAATTGAGGAGAAAAGATGCTGCAGTCCCAATTAGGAAAAGTCGGCCTTGGTTTAAGGCGAGAGATGTTAGATGACTTTTTACTTTCTCCACCGTCTGAGGCGCAGTTTTTTGAAGTGGCACCAGAAAACTGGCTTAAGATGGGAGGTAAGTTTGGTCGCCAGTTTAAACAATTAACACAGCGGCATCAGTTTATTTGTCATGGTTTATCACTCTCGTTAGGGTCACCGAATGCTCTTGATGTTGCTTTTGTTAAAGAGTTAAAAACATTTTTTGATGAGCATAATATTCTGCTTTACAGTGAGCATCTTAGCTACTGTTCCGGTAGCGGGCATATGTACGACTTAATGCCTATTCCCTTTACTGAGGAGGCGGTAACACATGTTGCGAGCCGTATTCGGCAGGTACAAGATATTTTAGAGCGAACTATTGCAATAGAAAATGTCTCGTACTACGCAGCGCCGGGTCAACAGATGTCAGAGCAGGACTTTACTTTAGCTGTTTTAGAAGAAGCAGACTGTGACTTGTTATTAGATGTAAATAATATTTACGTTAATAGCGTAAACCATCAATATGATGCGCTTGAGTTCATGCGTGCAATGCCGCAAGCGCGCATAGCGTATGGGCATGTGGCAGGGCATTTTGTAGAAGCAGAAGATTTACTTATTGATACACACGGCGCACCGGTTTGTGATCCGGTTTGGGATTTACTGGATAAAACATACCAATATCATGGTGTATTTCCCACTTTACTAGAACGCGACTTTAATATTCCCGACATTGTAGAGCTTAGGGGTGAATTAAATCAAATTCACAGCCTGCAGGCCCAAGCACAACTTAATACGAAAGGGGTTGCATAATGTCATTTGCTGAAGTGCAACAAGCATTTATGGCCCACATTCGAAACCCTGAATTAGTTGCTCGGCCAAAAGGTGTGTCAGAACGGCGAATAAAAATTTATAACGAACTGTTTTTTAATAATATTGAAGGTTTTGTTGCGTCGGCCTTTCCAGTATTAAAAAGCCTGTATGGGCGCAAAGATTGGCTGGCATTGGTACGGCAATTTTTTACTGTACATAACTGTCAGAGCCCCTATTTTTTGGAGATTAGCCAAGAATTTTTATCGTTTTTACAGCATAGTTATGAGCTGACACCGAACGACCCTGTCTTTATGCTGGAGCTAGCGCACTAT
The DNA here is from genome assembly GCF_018100875.1 of Pseudoalteromonas sp. MMG012. NCBI lineage: Bacteria > Pseudomonadati > Pseudomonadota > Gammaproteobacteria > Alteromonadales > Pseudoalteromonadaceae > Pseudoalteromonas > Pseudoalteromonas sp. MMG012. The sequence goes on along the minus strand of NZ_JAGJEF010000009.1, from coordinate 97,855 downwards.
GAATGGGTAGAGCTTGACGTATCTGTGTGCCTAAGTTCAGACAACTATTGTGCAATAAGTGATTGGCAGACACAGCCTTTATACTTAAAAGACACCGCCCGTAATTTAAGTTATATCTTTGCGGTTCATCAAATTAGTGAGGAATTCGTGCCACAACAGCCAAGTGAGCAACCCCATTACTTTGTGGTATATCGGGACGCAGATGAAGAGGTGGCATTTATTTCTTCTAATCCGATGACGGCTTTACTGCTGAACGTGTTAGAACAAAACCCAGGGATTGTACTGCCGAAGTTAGTTGATGCAGTGTTGACTCAGGTCCCTCAGTTTACGTCTGAACAGCTAAGTGTAGGTGCACAACAAACACTCAGTGCAATGGCCGAATTAGGAGTTGTTGCGTCAAAAAACTAACATTTACATCTTTATTGACTATAGTAGATCGATTATCATGTGCTGCGTTTTGTCGTGCTAAAAATTAAGGTAATTACTATGTCTGAAGGTGATTTCAAAGACCCATTTAATGCAACATATTTTTTTGCATTTTTAGCGGTGTTTGCAGTGGTAGGGTGTTTAAATGGGATTTTAGGTTGGATCAGCCTAAGCGCATAAACCCAATCACATTGTTTATATCATAAGGCTGCCAATGTGCAGCCTTTTTTGTTGTTTGTTTGAGCACTCAAACGTATTAATTTGATAAACATAGCAACGGGCATTTCATGTTCAGCCATTCTTGTTATAATCACTTCTTTGATAATTTATTTAACAAAGTTTCTTATTATGACGAAAGCTAATTTGTCTTTAATTGCAGACAGTATTGTAACTATTCCAGATTACCCTAAGCCTGGGATCATGTTTCGCGATGTAACAACGCTACTCGCTAACCCTGAAGCACTTAAAGCAACCATCGATTGCTTTATTGAGAAATATCAAGGGCAAGGGTTTACAAAAATAATAGGGACAGAATCCCGCGGCTTTATTTTTGGTGCACCTTTATCGTACGCATTAGGTATTCCATTTATTCCAGTACGTAAGCCAGGCAAATTACCACGTGAAGTGATCAGTCAATCTTACCAATTAGAATACGGTGAAGACACCTTAGAGTTACATACCGATGCAATCGTAGAGGGTGATAAAGTACTCTTAGTTGATGACTTACTAGCAACAGGTGGCACAATTGAAGCAACCGCTAAATTGGTAGAGCGCTTAGGCGGTAAGGCAACGGATGGCGCGTTTGTTATCTCATTACCGGGCCTTGGTGGCGAGAAGCGTATTAAAGAACTTGGTATTAACGTGTTTACGTTGGTCGAGTACGAAGGCGAATAATATGAGTTATCAGGTCCTAGCTCGAAAGTGGCGTCCACAAACCTTTCATCAATTAGTTGGCCAAGCGCATGTAAAGCAAGCACTGGTCAATGCACTCAATGAGCAAAGGTTGCACCACGCTTATTTATTCACTGGGACCCGAGGCGTTGGTAAAACGACCATCGCCCGTATTTTTGCAAAAAGCCTTAATTGTGATCAAGGGATCACGTCTAATCCGTGTGGACAGTGCAGTAGCTGCCAAGATATCGAAGCTGGTAAGTTTATTGACCTCATTGAAATCGATGCAGCGTCACGCACAAAAGTAGAAGATACACGGGAAATTTTAGACAATGTACAATATTCACCAACAAGAGGCCGATATAAGGTTTATCTAATAGATGAAGTACATATGCTGTCAAAGCATAGTTTCAATGCATTGCTTAAAACGCTTGAAGAGCCTCCCGAGCACGTTAAGTTTTTATTGGCGACAACCGATCCACAAAAGTTGCCAGTCACGATTTTATCGCGATGTTTGCAATTTAATTTAAATGCATTGTCTCAAGGTGAAATCACCGCTCAGCTAGAGCACATTTTACCGCAAGAAAACGTGACCTTTGACGAGCAGTCGTTACAAATATTGGCCAAAGCAGCCGATGGCAGTATGCGAGATGGCCTCAGTTTAACAGACCAAGCTATTGCACAAACCAATGGTGACTTAAATGTGGTTGCAGTCCAACAAATGCTCGGACTGATGGACAGCCGCCATGCTTTATTCTTATTGTCAGCTGTTTTATGTCAAGACGGCGAGTTATTACTCACTGAAGTCGCAAATATAGCTGTAAAAAATGGCAATTTCATTAGTGTTCTAGATGATTTAATTGCGCTATGTCATGTGATCCAATTAGCGCAGCTTGTGCCTCAGGCCGTGCAATTTAGTCAATTTGAAGAAGCTGATGTTCTCGCTATTATGCAGCAAACTGATGCCCATCAGGTACAACTGTTTTACCAATTATTACTCAATGGTAAAAAAGACTTAAAATGGGCGCCAGAGCAAAAACTGGGTTTTGAAATGGTGATGCTACGTTTGTTGGCGTTTGAACAAAGTGATATATCACAATCAAGCACACCATCCACAGAACACGTCACAACAAGTAAGTCAAAGGTAGGTGATTTACGTGCGTTATTTAATAAGCCAGCAAAACAACAAAGCCAACCACCGCAGCCCTCTGTATCCGACTCTCAAGCAGCATCTCAGGTAATACAGCCACAAGTTGAGCAGCATACGAAACAGCAAATAACAGAGCAACAACAGCAGCATGAAGTCACTGCACCTGCAATCGCTGAACATGGCATGATAGAGCACACCTCGGTTAACCAAGCTGCGGCTTTTGAATCAGCAACATCTAACAATGTTAATACAGTTGATATGCACTCTCCAGAGTTGTCAGCTAATGCACCTGACGTAGTTGAAAGCTTTGCAGCGATCCCTGCGCTGGATAAAGCATTTATTGGACAGAATAATGACCAGCCCGCTGAACACAGTGCAGAACAGAATATTGCAAATGAATACAGCGAGCTAATGTCGCAAGCGGTTGAGCTAGGGTTTAGTGAACCTCAGAATACTCAACAGCCTGCAGACAATAGCAATACTCAATCGTCTACAGTGCCTCAGGTAGAGGGTGATTCCTTACAAGCTAAGCAAGCGAATGCGAATTCGGCAATTGCTAAAATATTGCAAAATCGCAATATTTCTGGGGCAGGGCAACTTTTACAGCCAAAAGGCGAAGAGCTAAAAAAGCCGACGGCGCATAGTGCGCCGCATACACACGAGCATAAACGTGCGGTTACTGTTGAAAAATCTGAAAAGAAAATTCCGTTTGCGCAAAAGCATCAAACGAAAACTGAAAATTTAGCACCGGAACTATTAGAGCAAATAGCGCCTGTGAAAAAGGCAGAGCAACCAGAACCAGTTGCTCAAGCAGTCGAAATACCTGAAGATTTTACCAGTCCAATTAGTGATATTCGTTTTGCTCATCAACAAGATGAATGGGCACATTTAATTAAGCGAATGGGGCTTGGTGGTAGAATGCGACAATTTGCGTTACATTCTATTTTTAATAAAGAAAATAACAGTATTAAGTTGGATGTAGATGCGTCGCAGCAACACTTAGACAGCGCAATTTTACGACAGAAATTGATTGCTTCATTAAGTGAAATATACGGGTATGAAGTTGAGGTAGACATTGTGTTTGCCCCAGGCGTAATAGATTCCCCGTTTTTGATTCAGCAAAAAATAGACGCACAGCGCTACCAGCAAGCTGTGGATGTTATTAACCAAGATGAGAATGTCGTGCAGTTCGTACAAGAATTTGCTGCGATCATTGATGAAAATACGATTCAGGCGTTGTAATTCGTTACAATAGCCCTTATCTTTTAGCCAGTTTTGATTTGATGTAAGAGAGAAAGTTTATGTTTAAAGGTGGAATGGGTAACATGATGAAGCAAGCGCAGCAAATGCAAGAGCGCATGCAAAAAGCCCAAGACGAAATTAAAAATTTAGAAGTAACAGGTGAAGCCGGTGCTGGCCTAGTTAAAGTGACTATGTTAGGTAGCCACAATGTGCGTCGTGTTGAAATTGATGAGAGCCTAATGGAAGACGACAAAGATATGATTGAAGACTTGCTGGCAGCAGCGGTGAATGACGCAGTACGTCGTGTAGGTGAAGCGTCAGAGAAGAAAATGGCCGACGTAACAGGCGGTATGCAACTACCACCTGGTATGAAAATGCCGTTTTAATAATTTGGATTGATATGAACGCCCAAGCTAATGCTTGGGTTTTTTTGTAGGTTATTTTAGTAGAGGAAGATTTATAAAAAACTTGCTTCTGTATTAGGGTTTGATTCATTATTGCAGTCTGCATATAGTTTAGTGCTTTGAACGTATGCATTGTTACTTAACAATAGCCTCGGTATATCTTACCCTCTTGATTTACAACTTGAGAGCGGACTGTTTTAAAGACTGAACTTTAACTTAATAAGATTAAATAATTAATTTCACATGGTGATATTTTTAAAATATCATATGTCGATTTTTGACTTTATGGAAGAGGCAGTTTATGAATTTTAAGTGTGTTTGGTTGCTCTGTATTTGTATTCTTTTTGGCAATACAGCTGTTGTAGCGAGTACAGATTTACAGTGCTCTATCATGGAAGTAGCAAAAAACGTTAATGTACGTTCAATGCCAACTAAGAATAGTAAGAAAATAGGATATTTGCAGGTTGGGCAACAATATGTTGAAACCGAACAGCAAGGAAATTGGAGTCGTGTTTGGTTTAAAAATAAACAATATTGGGTCTATAGAAAGGGTTACTTAAAGTCTGTATCGGGGCAATGTGTTCAAATTATGAATACAGAGACTGGCCATGTTAATGTCAGAGAAAGTAGCAACAAATATACGCAGAAAATAGGCGTGGCTCCTGAAAAATCTTTGTGGGCATTACAAGCGAAAGAAGGGATGTGGGCCAAATTATGGTATGACGCTAAACCAGCATATATACATACAAAGTATGCAAAAGATACCAACCCACTTTTAAAAGATGTAATCGCAGACCCTAACTTCTTAAAATGCTTAAGTGAAAATCACACCCGGGCTTCAGATGTTACAAGTATAAATTGTGCACGAAGAAAAATTGAATCAACTCGCGGTATAGAATTTTTACGTTTACTTATTGAAGCCAGATTAAGCGGTAATCAGATTAAAGAAATTGACACTAAACATAATATTAGATTAGAAGTATTAGACCTTTCAGTAAATCAACTTTCGTCTGTAAACGTGACGGAAAATCCTGAGTTAGTAGAATTGTCTGTTACTTATAATGAACTTGTGGATATTGAACTGTCTAGAAATCAACGGCTTAAAAATTTATCAGTAGCCAACAACAACCTGCAAAAAATAGATATAACAAATAACGTTCATTTAGTTGAATTTTACGCAGAGTATAACGAGCTTACAGCACTTGATGTTAGTAAAAACCTAAAACTAAATAATCTAGATATCAGTAATAACAATATCGCTGAGGTGGATTTGAGCTTGAATGAAAACCTCAAGACTTTAATCGTTGAAAGTAATCAGCTTCAGGAACTTAATGTTAGAAATAATTTAGAGTTAACGTCGATTCTTGCGAATAACAATTTTCTTAATGAAATAGACGTTTTTAATAATGTTGAATTAGTCTTTTTTTATGCTGAGCATAATGCGCTGGAAAGAATAAATGTAGAAAACAATAAAAAGTTGGTCAGTTTATTTCTTGGGTTTAATGCGTTAGCTGAAATAGATGTGAGCAATAATTCTGAACTGAAGAGGTTTAGAGCGCATGTTAACCAGCTAACAAAGATTGACTTAGCTGAAAATAGTAGTCTGATAGAGCTAGTACTAGATAGAAATAAAATTGAGAATATTGACTTCAGTAACAATCTTGAGTTAGAAATTATCGGTCTAGAGCGTAACCGAATTTCACAACTTGATATAAATAACAATATTAAACTTAGGTTGCTAGGGATAGATGAGAACGTAATTTGTGTCGGTGCTCGGTGTGTAATAAGAAAAGTGTGGATGAAGTAGCTATGAAGAAAAATCCTCTTAATCCCGAGCATGCCGCCTACTTTCTTTTGCAAAGAAATAACGCTGATTAGACTGTTTATGACGTATTGGTATGTGTTTAATATAATTAAAATTAAGTTAACAACAAGGAATATATTTTGAAGTTTGTATGGGTGTTAATTACTGTATTGAGTTTAAACGCATTTGGGTTGACCTATAAGTCAGATAATTTCACGGTGGAATATGATGCAAATGTGTCTAAAGAAATAGTCGCAAAACTTGCGACGCAAATAGAAAAAGAGCGGGCGATTGTTTTGAACTATTTGAATCAGTCGACAAGCTATCATGGTACGCCAATCAAAGAGCCGCTCATTGTTTATATCTCAAAGAAAAAACGTATACCTTATCAAGATTGGAATACCATCCATTTACCAGAAAAAAGAGTGCTTCAAACATTTTCTGAAGAAGTATTATCAGAGAAAGTTAAAGGGACTAACGCAGGGCTCGCCGTTATTCATGAGCTGACTCATGTTTATGCTGTGAGTGCGTATAGAAAGCAGAAGAAAAATGGCTATGAAGATAGGTTCTTTGATGATGGAATTGCGGTATTTTTGCAGCATAGATTTGGTGCTGTGCCTGAGTACCCTGATTTTGGCCACGACCTTTATCGTGCGGTTGCCGTGGCAGCAACGGAATATGGCCAGCTAATTCGCCTTGCTGAGGCTGAAAACGTCAGGCACAGTGCTAAAACGGGGTTAGGTAGAAAGCTGGCTTATTTACAAGAGGGGGCTTTCACGCAGTTTTTAATCGAGCGATTTGGACTGACTACTTACCTCGAAATATATGCTGGCGCAGACGTAAAAGTGAAAACAGGGTATTCATTGATTGAGCTTGAAAAGCAATGGGCGACGTTAATATCGGTGTTTATGCTATAACGGCTGTACTTTGGTCGCTTATACTAATATATGAATCGTTCAGCTATTAAAATAGAAGCGCTTGTAAAGCAAAGGTACGCGAAGGCACAAAGGTGAGAGAATGTTATGCTGGTTCTTTTTTATTTGTGTATTCCTTACAAGTTACTACGTTGTGGTTATTTTTTTATTATCATTTATAGAAAAAGAATATGGGTAGGGACTCATAAGCATCTACCCAATACTTTTTTAATAAACTTGCAAAAATACAGCGTAACTTAACCCAAATACAATGATAATTATGTGAAATAGTTGCTCCGAATTTTCGAGAGGGTTGAATCTGCAATTATTATGTCTACGTTACAGCGCATTGGCTTCATCTGTATTATGCTCTTTTGAACTACAAATTATCATGGTAAGTAATGCACCACAGCATAACGCCCACGCAATATAAATAAGCCCTTCAAAATTATCATAAATGAATGTCCAAGAAGTAATAGCAAAAACGATATAAGCCATATCCTCTAACAAGACCAAAAGGTTTATAACCGTCATGTAGATAAAAATCCAGTGAAAAACTCCATCAAAGTGAGTTAGCTCAACACTTTTTGAGTTGGAGAGCATACGAGAAAGTTGTACTCTAAAAATTAAGACTAAAGTGAGCGCAACGCTAAACAATGCATTTGTGCCATAGATGAGCAAGCTTTGTAGAATGGCGTTGTCATCTGGTGTAACTCTATTTATTAAGCCAAGTTCAAATACTATTTGGTTAGCTCCTGTTATTAGTAAAATAAACCCAGCTATATGTGCCATATTAATATTTCTTAAGTATATGGCATAGGCAGTACACATACCCAATAAAATTAAATGCAAAGGAGTGACTATACGATCATCCCAGAGCTGAATGTAAAAAATTGCCACAGAAGCGATACTTAGCAAAATCAAGTGTGAAAGTTTCATTATCTATCCTTGTGAATCAATGAGGGGAACCGGAGGTGATGAGATAGATATTACAATCGCAGTCGTAGCTCTAGGGCGTTTAACAGGCACCGTACCTCCTGAGATTAAAACACAAGATTGCTTTGTTAGTTCATTTTCGGTTAACTGATTTAAAGCCGTTCGAGACTGTTTTTCATGTATGGCAGTAGGTCTCGGTGGCTTATCAGGTACTGAGCCACCCGATACCAAAGTACTAGCATTACCCGAAAGTAAGTATTTGTCAGCGGTTTTACTCGACTTCCCATTTTCCTTTATTAAAAAAATCATAGCGCTAAGAGTCTTTAATAGGTTTGTATTTCTCATTGTTCTTCATCCTGTAAGCGAGAGGTTTTTGTACGATTAACTTGATCACGAATTCGTTTAATTTCATTTAATAGCGATCCTGAGTCTATCTTACAATACACCAGCCACATGAAAAGCTGTTTCGAACGAATATCACTTACACCTAGCTCATAATTAATGATTGTTTTTCTATCACAGTTAAGTTTTTTTGCCATTTTATCTTGAGAAATAGCCGCATTGACGCGCATGGCCCGTAAATCATCTCCATTTATCACATCCTTATCCTTTTTATGAATGGGTAGAAAAGGGGTGGTTTTCCACATTATAAGAAGAGCATAATATTTACAAATGGGTTAAAAGTAAACATTTTATTTACATGGTGAGTGGTTATGACTTTTAGTTTTGAGTGTAAAGTGAGGAGTTGTATCGAAGCTGACACGTCTTTTTGATGGTGGACTTGCGGTATTTTTGCAGCATAGTTTGGTGCTGCGCCTGAGTACTTGTGACAGAGCTCTTGTAACTGAGTATCTGCACTTCTGCCTTAGCCATTTAGCCCTTCAAAAGAGGGGCTGATACATGGTGCTTGTTTATTTTTTACACGAGCGCTTTGTCATTATTTATCACATGTCTTCTGTTAGGTCATTTAGTGTTGGTTAAGTCTGGCTCACTGATCTCGTTTAATTGTATCTTCAGTCATTGATTTGATATGTTATATTGTATCTATATTTGGAAGGATACAATGATAACATGGCAATTAAACCACATAGAGATAAACGCTTTTCATTTTATGAAATTGATATCAATGGGTATAAAGCAGTAGGGGTATTGGCACTTTATTCACATCAAGACGCACATGAAGGAAGCTCGTCAATACGTCTGCTAGGGCATGAAGCGGTGAGTGTCTCGCACGCGCTGGCTTTGCGAAAGTCGCTGACGCAGTCTGCTAACACATTACCGCCTTGCATGTTAATTGCTGATATTGATTTTAGCGTACTAGATTGGCACTCGCAGTGTACATTAGTGAAAACATGGTTTGAGCCGAGTGTGGGGGGGCGTGGTAAAAGCAAACACCGAGTGTATGATATTAATAACGAACAGTTGCAGTCTAGGTTGCAAAATACGTTATTACAGCAACAGCAGCTGTTGATTGCTGACGGACATCATCGTGTATTTGCAGCGAGTTTACCCGGTAAACATAAGATTGACTTGCCAATATGGGTCACCTCTAAAACTCAAGCATGGGTTGATAGTTTTACTTTGCAAGTACACTTGTCAGCGCCAGTGAGCGTTGACTATATTGATCAACATTTTAGTCAATATGACATTACACGCACGGTTGATAACGCCACATCTCACTATATGTTACAGACAAATGGTCAATCTTATCCGTATTGTCTTAATAACGACGAAGTAGGTCCAAGTACATTGCAGATATATCAGTCTGACTCACTTAAAATTCAGCGGGTTATTCGCTGCGCCATCGCTGCATTACCGCAGGTACTTTATTGTCAGTCAAGTAAAGAGTGTCACAAAGACAGCAGTGGGCTATTTATGCATATTGGTATTCAAGCGCCTTTAGTGTCTGATATTTTTAATGCGGCGCAACATGGAGAGTACTTTCCTGAAAAGTCGACGTATTTTATACATAAACCCGTATCACAAGCGGTATTAGAGCGTATTACAGTTGATTGTGCCTAACGCATTGAGTGAGCAGTGTGAATGTGCATGATGGATATCATGCACATAGTTAGCGCTCTCGTACCTTACGTTTCGTGTGAGGCCAATTTTGAAAGTAGCTTTATAACGCGGTCATTGTGCTCTGGTAGGCCAATGGTAATGCGTATAAATTGCTCGAACCCAGATTCTTTCCAAGGCTTTATCATGATCCCATTTTCTAAAAATATATCTGCAACATGCGTTGCTGGTTGACGCACATTGATAAAGAGAAAGTTTGCAAGGCTTGGTGCAACAAAGTAGCCAAATGATTCTGCTTCACTGCGAACTCGCTCTCTTTCGTTGTTAACCAAGTCAACGGTATCGTTTAAATAACTGCTATCTTCCAGTACCGCGATAGCCGCCGCTTGTGCGAGGTTGTTGACATTATATGGGGTCCTCACCCGATCTAGATAATCAACAATATGGGTGTCAGACATAATACCGTATCCTACACGCAGCCCAGCTAAGCCATATGCTTTTGAAAAAGTACGCAGTATTGCAAAGGGTCGATTTTGCTTTTTGAGTATTGCTAAGCTATCAGCGAACTTATGGCTGTTGTTAGCGAATTCACAATAGGCTTCGTCAATTAAAATAAAGGTGTCTTTCGGGCAGGCATCAATAATATCTTGCAATCCAGCATCGTCTAACGTGCATCCGATAGGATTTGAAGGATTGGCAATCATCAGCATTGTGAGGTTAGGGTGTGCTTTAATGGCACTTACCCACGCTGTGACATCGTAGTCGAAGTGCTCATCCATTGGGATGTTGGTCACATTTGCTCCCATCATATTGGCGTAAATGGGGTGTAAAGCAAAGGCAGGTTTGGCCACAAACACAGTATCGGCCTGATTGATAAAAGCTTTACACAGCATAGATAGAATATCTTCTGAGCCGTTACCAATAACCAGATTTTCTCTGGGTACGTTGAGCTTGGCGGAAAGTGTACTTTTCAATTCAGAACATTGGCTATCTGGATAATAACTCATGTCGCTAAGCTTACTTTGCACCAAATTGAGCGCGGCAGTGCTGGCGCCAAATGGGTTTTCATTTACAGACAAATTCACCATATTTTTAGCAGGATACAGCATGTCAGCTTGCACTAACGTTTGACCTGCGCCATAAGCGGGAAGTTGTGCGACTTCTTGCCTGACTTGCTGGTCGGTAAAGGCGATAGAATGCGTGGTTATCATGCTTGTTGTCCTTGTATTTCAGCGGCAGTGTCTAAGCTTTTGACGCGATAATTAAACATCCATAATTGTGATAACGCGGTGACACTTAATCCAAGAGTGAGTGCGTACCAGACCCCATTTATGCCAAGGTTCATATAACTGCTTAGTAGCCATGCGACCGGCAGACCAATAACCCAATAGCCAAGAATCGATAAGAAAAATGCACTTTTAACGTCACCGACACCACGGAGTATGCCTACACCAATATTTTGCGATGCATCAAAGACTTGTAAAACAGCCGCAATCAATAACAGCTGAGTGGCAATAGCAACGACATTTGATTGTTGTAATTCAGTGGCACTGAGAAAGGGGGCTAAAATAAACTCGGGCAGTAAAACATATGTAATTGCTATGACACCCATGATACTCGCACCGAATAGCAAACCAAAGTGGCCAACACGTTTGGCATGGGTTTTGTCAGATTTCGCATGGGCTTCACTGACATAAATTGAACATGCAGAAGAAAGTCCAGCGGCTATCATGAATACAATGTAGACAATTTGGCTCACGACGTTGTGTGCTGCAAGTTCACTAATACCTAACGTGGCGACAAATAAGGCCAGTACGGTAAAAAAGCCAGCTTCAGAGCCATAGGTTGCGCCAATGGGGTAGCCCATATGCCATGTTTTTGAGAGTGACTCTTTGTTTGTTTTCCATACTTTCCATGTGATATAGGGTTTAAGCACCTGATTTTTACAGGCAATGATCACAAACAGAAAAAATGATAGGTAGAGCACGATACAGGTTGCAACCGCCACACCAAGAAAACCTAATTCAGGTAGGCCAAAATGACCAAAAATAAAACCGTAGTTTAATATAACAGTCAGTATTACTGATACGCCCGTGATCATCATGAGCGGTCCGGGTGATTTTAAGCCAACACTAAAATGACGGATGCTTTGAAACCAGAAACAAGGCACTAAGCCCAGCGCAGCAACTACTAAGTAAGTTTCTGTTTGCTCAGCAAGCACCTCAGGTGTGCCTATGAATAGCAAAAAAGGTTTTATATTCGCCATGAGTAAAGCAAATATAACGCCGATGAGTGTACCGATCAGTAAACTGGCATTGAGCAAAGGGGTTATTTTTTCGGTTTGCGCTTTGCCTTCGGCATAAGATACAAGGTTGCCAGTGGCGGTCACAACCCCAGTCCCCATGGTTCTAAATTGGTTAAAAATACCGATGGCTAACCCACCAGCAGCTAAGTCGAGTGGGCTGAGCATGCCTAGCATCACCAAATCAATAGTGGCGATAGCCACATATAATAGATTGGTTAATATCAGCGGGCCAGCGAGTGTGCTGACCTTTTTCAGGTCATCAAATATAGAGGGTGATGTAGTTACCATAATGACACTTCCTCTACTTGAGTACTTGCTTTAGCGAATTCAGCGACAGCACGACCCAAAGCAACATCAGTGATGATCATACCGCTGTTATAGACAAAAATAATGTCGTCTGGGTGGTTACGAGCTGGTTTTTCGCCATTGAGAATGTCAGTGAGTGTGGCATCAACTTCAGGGAGTTCGCCCTGTTCATTGAGTAAGTCGTCACCGGTGACTTTCATTTGTTCTGCATCAGTGGTGATCAATCTATCCGCTTTGTGTAACACGTCTTTGTCGATGCCATAGCCGACTAATATGACGACTGCTCCGGGTTTTAACCATTCATATTTAATGTTTTCTTTTGCGGATAAACCTGTCACAGCGAGAATAATGTCTGCTTGTCGTACTGATGCCTCTAAGTCGCTGGAAACCTCAACGTCATAGTCAGGGTGGTGGTGTTTAAGTTTGTTTTGAACATTAGTAATACCCGCTTCATAACTGCCATGTACCGCTAATTTATTGAGTTGTGGCATTGCGCTCACTAACATGGGTAAAGCAATTTGACCTTGCACGCCAGTACCAACGACGAGTGCGCTGCGTGCGTCTGAAGTGGCTGCTGCTTTTGCGAATAACGCGGAAGTGGCCGAGGTACGCATAGGGCCAAGCTCTTTTACATCCATTAATGCCACAGGGGTACCCGTGCTGTCGTCACATAAAAAGATAAATGAATAGAACTGGTAATTGCCACGACTTCTGTCAGGATCAAACTCATACACGACTTTAAAGCCGACGGTATTACTGGAAGCATCTCGCCCTGCCATACTATAGGCAATGGAACGGCCATCCTCTGGGGCCATGATGACTTTTAGCGGGTTGGCTGAGTCGGGGTGATCGATGGCTTTGAAAGCGTGCTCAACGACATCAATAACTTGCTGATATGGAAAGGCAAGTGACTCGAGTAATGCAGCGTTGAGTATGGGCAAGTTGGTTTGTGTAGTTGTCATAATATGTCATTCCTTTAGGCTTTAAGTTGTTGCAGTAGGTCACTGAGTTGTTGATCTAATTGGGGGTCAAATAATTGATGCTCGGTCATCCATTGATCATTAAATACGGTATCTAAATACTTTTCACCACCATCACACACAAGTACCACAAAGATGCTGCCTGCAGGGGCTGATTGGATAGATTTTAATGCTTCATATATGACACCACCTGCTGAACCACCTACCATTAATGCGTAATGCTTTGTAAGGTAACGCGCGGTGTTAAATGCATGTTTATCTGATACTTTGACACCCAGATCTATCAAGTCGTATTCGATTAAGGCACCAATTTCTGCGCCTTCAGGTGTACCAGTACCTGACTGATGATACCTGGCCCCAGGGCCGCCAAAAATGACAGAGCCGATTGGCTCAACGCCCAATGTTGTAAGCGAATGGCAACCAAGGTCGCGAAGCGCGCGAGTCGTGCCACACAATGACCCGCCAGTGCCGACAGCGCCAACAAGGTGAGTGATATCAGTACCAATTTGATTTACAACTTCTTTGGCCAGTTCAGTATAACCACGGCTATTGGCAAAATTGTTATGCTGTGCCGTCCAAAGCGCGCCTTGTTCTTTGGCAACTTGTTCAGCCATTGCATCACGCACGTCGGTAGCTAGGCCATCATTACCTTCGTCGCTAACACAAACGACCTCAGCACCAAATGCACGCATATTATTAATTTTGTCCTTTGCAGCATGGTTATCAACAAACGCGGTGAAATGATAACCACGTTCAGCGGCGAGCATAGCAAGACCGACACCTGTATTGCCTGAGGTTGATTCAACAATGCGGCCACCTGGTTTAAGTAGGCCGTTTTGTTCAGCTTCATCAAGCATGGACTTAGCCATACGAATTTTGGCGCTGCCGGTGGGGTTAAATTGTTCTAATTTTAAATACATTCGACTGCCATTTGGCAGTACGATGAACTCCATTAAAGGTGTATTGCCGATGCTTTGAGAGACCTTGCGATAGGCCGAAGTTGCTGAATTTTTTGTGCAGTTTTCCTGCGTATTTATAATCATAAATATGCTCCTTATAATGTCTATAAATTGCCAGTGAAAGGCTAGCGCTCTAATTGCCAGTGTATGTTTGGTGAGTCCCACCTCACTGTTATTTTTCTAGGTATTGGCATGGAATGAAACTCAGATTCGTTAGAGTCCATTTGGTAGCCAGCGGTATTGATATAAACCATAAGGTCATGGCCTGTTGGTAAATGCGGTAGTGGAATATAGCGCCAGCTGATCATGTCATCTTCTAAACATGTTGCGCTGCCAAAGGCAACTCTGACTGGGCTCGGTGACGAAGGTGTGGCTTTTGAAAGCAATCTTGGAGAAGGCAAAAACTCACTATTGAACCATTGTTCTGATAATGACAAGCTGGTACCTGAAAGTGTTGCAATATGACAATCTGAGGTACCGTGTAATGGTTTACTACCTTGTACAGAAAATAGACTAACACCCGCTTGATCAAGCAAGGCGCGGCCAGGCTCTAGCATGAGCGTGAGCGATAGCGAGTTGATTGCGTCAGCTGCGGTTTGCCCTGCTTGGTTGGGCGTTAATAGAATTTGCGCCAATGCATCAGCACCTGGTTGGGCACAGTGATATGGGTAGAAGCCACTGAACTGTCGGTTTTTATGAAAATATTCATAATCTAATGCATCTTGCCATTGTGTGGAATCCAGATAAGAGATAGGCAAACCGCCGCCAATGTTGATCACATCGGCGTTCAAGTTTAGGTGGTTTGCACGCTTAATACAGTCACACATATAATGAATAGCTTGTCCTCTTTGCTGGGTATTGTAACCACTTAAATGGCAACTAAACCCCTGTAAAAATGCATGGTTTTTATATTCAACACAGTACGAAAGTGCCTCTTCTATTTCTGCGTGCACCAGACCAAATCGGCTGTTTGTGTCTTTGCTGGGGTGTACTCTGAGTAGAATACGTATCGGCATGTTCTGGGTTGCATGTTGGGTGTGGCGTACAATCTCAATCGCGCTTTTAAGTTCATTGATAGAATCAATTGCAACCAATGCATTATGTCTTATGGCAAGGGTGAGTAATTCGTGAGATTTATGGGGCCCAGATACCCCAATTTTCTCTCCACATACCCCGCCGGCTAACGCCAATTCAAACTCTTCAATACTGGCTACATCAACCCCCAAGCCCAATGCACTGCTTTGTGTTATAAAGCATTGAGATTTATTGGCTTTTTTTGCATAAAGAATTTGATGTTTCAGCTGATGAGCCTTAAGCACAGACGTGATCTGCGCTACATTGTCACTAAATATCTGCGGAAAAAGCACATGCAGGGGAGCACCAAGCCCGTACGCCCACTCAAACATTTTCTCCTTATGAGTATCAAGCAATTGTTCAACCAGAGGGTGTGTTATTGCTGTAAAGTGCTCCTTGCTCATACTCGTACCTCTTGAGATTGGGCAGAGCCAATTTGTATCACTCTTTGGTTGGTTTTTAAGCTGAGGGCAAATATAGCCAACACCAATAATATTAATGACCAAGGGGGGGAAGACGTGTCGTTAACCGTATTTTTAAACTGTGGGATCACGGTTAAATCTTTAAGCGTTGGTCTTGCATTACAGCCACGACAAGGCGTGAAATCACCGCGCTGACTGGCAGCAACAATCTGTGTTTTATAGAACTGTTGCAGCGCTTGATGATGCTGTGCAACAGCTTGCATAAAGTCTTGCTGTCTGGTTAAGCCATTTCCAGAAAAGTCCACTAAGGCCGAATAAACTAAAGTAGCTGGAGACAGTAACTTAAATGCTTGTGCATACTGAGATTGTTGATCTTGAATTTGTAAAAACTCCTGATCGAAATCATGCATAGCTTGCTCAATGGCAATGATTGTGGCAATTTTTTTTGTGGCATAGTCACTGGGGTTGTCGTTAGCTGACGCCAATTCTGGATGGTCTTGGAAAAACTTAGCTAACGTTTTCTCGCTGGCTTTTTTCGCACTGTCTGCCTGCTCTCGCAATGAATCAACGTAGTGTATTCTCGAAGGCGTTGGATTTGCTGCCCCGTTCAGCGTATTTAATGTGGCGGGGATAATAATCACAAATGCCAACCAACATGCGACTAATATAGCCGCATTTGTTGCGGTACTTTTACCTTTACTGACAATAAAGCCGGCTAGATAGCTCCAAAATAGACAATACAGACTGACAATGAGGGAAAAGATCAGACTATTTTGAATAGTGAAATCTTTATTGCTCAATAGCAATAAGCTGTTGCTACAGAGTAAAAATGGTACCAGTACCAGTGAAAGTCTGACAAGTAGCTGGTTTTTTAATAAATGTTGCGGATTGATCCCCTGCAATAACAGTATTCTTAGCTGACCTGTTTGCTGTTCTTGCGTTAACGCATTGTAACTTAGCCCAATGATGAGCAACGGGAGGATATAAATAACCACAAACGCTAGATCAAATTGTCCAAGTAATAATTGTAATGGGTTTACATAATCATATTGCTGTACCACATTTTGCTTTTCACTTATGAGCATCCGAAAGTAGTAGGGGAATACATCAGCTTGACCTACCGCGATAGGGGCTGTTGCTAATGGCGGCTTGGTGGCATAGTTGACCATCAAATAAAAAGCTTGGCCTCTTAAATCATAAATGTCTTCCCACCATTTAATAGACCCTTGCTCTGATAGGCGTTGCGTGAGTGAATTTTGTGCGGTTTCTATTGCGCTGAGTTGCTCCTGCTGAGCGATGTCAATAACCGCATGCTGTGCTTGGCTAAAGTGATATCCGTTGTAAAAAGACAGCGCTGCAAAAATCAGGGTAATAGATAGCACCGCAACAGTGAGTTTTTCGCGCCATAAATTTTTGAGTTCAGTGGTAATAATTAATCGGTTCATCTTTGTACTTCCTTGCGCAGTAGGTAAAGCGAGTAACTACCCAATACTCCAGAGAATAGTAACCAGCCAATAAGCGCGCATAGCGCAACAAGGTAATGTCCGCTCATGAGAGAGAATGAGGGCGGTTGATATACAAACTCAGGGATCGCTTGCCATAGCTGCTTATCGGCAACGTAGTGGCTGGTGGCTTTATGAGCATGGTCGCGTTGATTGAAGTTCAGTGTTTGCTGCATTACTCGGCGGTATTTTTCTGCCGCAACTTCAAAATTGTGATGGTGGGTGTGGTCTGAACCAGCGAGCCCCATAGAAATGGTTTGTATTGCGATAAATGGACTTAATAGTGCGGTACTTTGATAGTATTGGAACTGTGCGTTTAGCTGCTCTGAGCGCGCGCCAAAGAGTCGATCAAAGACTTTATCTGAATACTGTTCGCCGAATTGTAATTGCGCACCAGACCAGTCAAAAGGTAGGTCATCGGTTGAGCTAACCCCATAGGTAGTTAATGTCTCTTGCTTGAATTGGGCAATGGCCTGTTGTCGCTCAGGTGTATATACCTCAGATTCAAGTTTAGATTGAAACGCTTGACCAGATTCAATGGGGTATTGGTTGCTGGCATGAGTCATTGCTATTTTGGGTATTAATAAGCAGCTGATTGCCCACAGAGCTAATAGTACAATGAGTGTGCGTCGAGCGGTAGATAACCAACAAGAGATTGCAACCACCATGACGCACCAAGTACTCAGGTACACTAAATAACTCAAGGCATATAAAGCACTGCGTAACACTTGAGCATGTTGTTCGCTGATGCTGCTGTAGAGTAAAAATGCAAACAGCGGAATAAGGACCATTGCGGCAACCGAAAATAGCGCTGCTGATTTGGCAATAAACAGGTGTATTGAAGAGCAACCTGACGCGAGGAGCTGCTTTAAAGTGCCTTGCTCACGTTCACCTGAGAAAGCTGGGTAACCCACCAGTATGATTAACAAGGGTAATAATATTTGCAGTACAAATGACGGTGACAAGCTGCCAAAGCGTTGCATGGGAATAGTATCTTGAATGGGGCGAAATAACGTGTCATTACGCTTATGGGCTTCTAATCGAAGCACATTGCCTTGAAAGTCTCGTAAGCCAGGGTCAACCATGGCCAGAGGTAACTCTGGTTTTAATACATAAACACCGTAATGCGCAGCAGAGTGAGGGCCCTTTTCCCCTTGCTCTAACCAGCGATCACGCTCTGACTGAGCAACGGCTGATTTGGTTGCTGATTGAACTTGAAAGCTTTGCCAGCTCGTAACGCAAGCTACCAGTAATAGCATTAAAGCAATCAAACTTATCCACAATGCATGTCCTTGCCGCCATGAATCAAGCCATTCCTTTTTCATGGTGATCATTAACATGACGGTTCCGCCTTAATGTGTTTTAAATAAACAGACTCGAGCTGCACAGTTTGTATTTGCTCAAAGTTAAGATAATCGACCAAGCGACCTTGGTTTAAAATGGCGACTGAATGGGCATCTTCTTGTGCTCTAAATAAATCATGGGTTGCCATTAATATAGCAACGCCTTGTTTGGCGAGTTGCTGGATTAATTGACTAAACTCATAACTGGCGGAGGGGTCAAGGCCTGAGGTAGGCTCGTCTAAAATTAATGCTTTGGCTTGTTTTGCTATGGCGATTGCAATGCCCACTTTTTGTCGCATGCCCTTTGAGTAACTATTAACTGGCTTATTGAAGGCGTGTGCTGGCAAGGCAACTTGTTCTAACAGTGCTTTGAATTCTTGCTCAGATTTTTCAACTTTTGCCACTTTACTGAAATAAATTAAGTTCTCCAAGCCACTCAAACGTGGATACAACGCAACTTGCTCGGGAATGTAAGCTAAATTTTTTCTGGCATTGACCACATTCTGTTGCGGATCAATCCCAGCTATCCGAACTTGCCCATTATCGGGTTTTAAAAAGCCCAAAAGGCAATTAATCGTGGTTGTTTTACCTGCACCGTTAGGGCCTAGCAATGCTAAGACTTCACCCTGTTTGACCGTTAGAGTGACATCATTAAGCGCTTGATAATCACCAAAGTGCTTACTGAGTTGATTGATCTCAATTATTACGTCCTGATTTGTTGTCATTGATTTATTCCCTAAAAACTAAACGTTGTTGAAGCGCTAATTAATCTGCCTCGACCAGGAGATACGCCCCAGTCAATGCCCTTTGCACCACCAGATAACCAGTATTGTTTATCAAAAACGTTTTCAACCCTGAGTCTTACAGTGGCATTAAGCGCAGATAGCTGGTATTTGAGCCCCAAATCAACGCGGGTATACGCAGGGAGAGTGAGTGTATTTGACACATTTTGCTCGCGCTCACCGACATGAAAAATACCTACATTCATGCTGAGTGATTGATAGCTTGGAATGGTGTAATCTACGAAGGTATTTGCTTGAAATTTAGGAACATTGGCCGGTCTATTGCCATTGATGGTGTTGTCTCCCCCTAATTCATCAAGCGTTGGGTTCATAAAAGTCACCGAGGTAACGGTAGACAGGTGAGCGTTTATTTCACCGCTGAGGTTGAGCTCTAACCCTTGGTGTGATTGGACCCCATCTTGTACGAAGTAGTTAGTATTGCGGTTGTGATACTCGAGCATTTTCTCTACTTGAAATAGCGCTGCGGTATAATTTATACCCGCATGTTGGTATTTAATCCCCGCTTCAATTTGTTCACTTTCTTGTGGACCTAATGACTCCCCCTCGTTGATAGCGCCACTGCCAATAACAGCAACAGCCCCTTCTCCAGCGCCTTCTGAATAGCTGAGATAAAATGCGAGTGTGTCACTGGGGTTATAGTTAATCCCCAACATTGGCGTGTTAAAGCTGCGATCATCTAATGTCACCCGTGCGCTATTCGGTGCGCGTTGTGTCTTATCATACTGTATGTGACGTAACCCAAGCGTGGTATAGAAAACGTCATTGAAGTGCAGGGTATTGGTGATAAAAAACGAACTTTCACTGGTGTCGGTTACGTTCGCATCGGGATAGTCGGGATAGTTCGGTTTTTCAGTGTAGGTTGGGTTGAATATATTGCCAACAGGATTGGTGAGTTCAAACCAACGGCCGTCTTTAGATTGATATTCTCTGGCGCTGAGGCCAATAACCAGTTCATGTTCAATTCCCTTAGTCTGAAATGCACCTTTAACAAAGGTGTGGGCAGACACTGTCTGATATTCCTCATCAGGGGTAACATGTATTGCGGATGATAAAACATCTCCAGCTTGATTGACGCTATAAATGTCAGGGAAAATGGTAAATCTATCATTGCTTGAATAAGCAACTTGATTCACCCATTGCCATTGGTCATTGAACCAAAAATCCGCGCGCAGGGCACTATTAAAGGTTTGAGTTTCATACAAAGCCCATGGCTGCCCAAGGAGTGTCTCGCTGGTATCTACGTAGGGTGGCAAAATGGTTTTGCCAGTACTCGGGTCAGTAGATAACCCAATAAGGGGTTGTGAGACGGTTTTTTTGTCTTGAAAGTCACTGTCTAGTCTGACAAACAACTGATCAGATAATTGCCAGTCAAAAGCAGCACTGACAAAAGTCCGTTTGAGGTCGTCGCCGCCAGTAAAGTCGCCATTTTTTTCAAACGCGGCGTTGAAACGATAGCCCATGTCTTTGTTGTTTGAGAGTGGGCCACCAAAATCAAGGTGTAAAAATTTACTGGCTCGATTTTTTAGCTCAACTGTGACATCGAAGAAACGCGCTTGAGTCGGGCGCTTGGTGACATAATTAATGGTGCCACCAGGGTTATTAAATCCAGAAACAAGGCTAGATGGCCCCTTAATCACATCAATGCGTTGGATATTTTCAAGTGGTACATCTTGATAGGGCGCCAACGCTAAACCATCACGCCTAAGCCCGTTGGTCCAATCAAGTTGAAAACCGCGTAGGCTGACAAGGTCAAATACGGTGCCAATAGAGGTATTCTGTACTGATGCGTCATTTGCCAGTATTTCCCCTAATGTTTTCGCTCTTTGGTTCGCGATAAGTGCTTCTGAAAATGATTGTATGGAGATGGGTAATAGCTGTGTGTCTTTAGAGCCAAGGGCTGACGCATTAATATCGCGAGTACTATATAAAGGCGCGCGCGTGCCTATCACTTCTACTTTTTCTATTTCTTGAGATGCTAAGCTATCCGAGCTTATTAAACCGACCAAGGTGCTGGCCGCAATCAAAGACCTTTTCATTTTTAGTTCCAACTACTTATGTATGTATTTTCCGTATTTTAAGGCGTCTTATTTGTGAAGATGCCAGCTCGATTTTCGATCAAACGTTATAACATCTCAATACTAGCAAGTTTTAATTTGTTTTGGGAAGAGGTAATTGGAAATAGTTTTCATTACAACTGGAATGTTCGCGTCTAAATTATGATTAAAATAGCGATTTTTGAGTTAAGGAATGTGGGGGGGATTGTCGATACTCGCTAGTGCCATCAATATTGATTTTCTGATATCATTGATTAATCCAATAAAATAGGTTGGCTATTGATTGACTCACTCTCTGTTATGGTGATGTTGTTACCTATTTTAATTCTCTCATTTTAAGTTAACTTTAATATGCAATTATCACCCTCACTTACCGCATTAATAGAAGCATTGCGCTGTTTACCAGGTATAGGTCCTAAATCAGCACAAAGAATCGCGTTTCATTTACTTGAACGAGACCGTTCAGGGGGAACTCAACTCGGCGATAGTTTATTGAAGGCCATGCAAGTTATCGGGCATTGTGAGTCTTGTCGTACGTTTTCAGAAACTCCTCATTGTGATATTTGTTTAAGCGTCAAGCGTCAAGATAGCCGATTGTTATGTATTGTTGAGTCACCTACAGATGTTTTAGCAATAGAGCAAACAGGGCAATATCAAGGTCTTTACTTTGTATTAATGGGACATTTATCTCCGCTGGACGGCATAGGTCCTGCAGAAATTGGTTTGGATTTGTTGGCTGATAAATTGTCAAAAGGCAATATAGACGAAGTTATTTTAGCGACAAACCCCACCGTTGAAGGTGAAGCAACTGCGCATTATATCGCTGAGCTATGTCAAAAGCATGGGGTAGATGCATCGAGAATAGCCCATGGTATGCCGGTAGGGGGTGAACTCGACTTGGTGGATGGTATGACGCTGATGCATGCTTTTTCAGGTCGACGTAGTATTAGTTGAGGGGCGGGTACACATCACTGTGTGGCATATTGATTGCCTTATGGCTTGCCCAACATTTTACTGGCGGCTATAAGGCTATTGTAAATTAATTATCTCGTATAATTAATTGTGTTCTTAGCCGGTTTTTCTATTATGGCGTTTCAGTAGCATTACACGCATCATTTCCTCAATTGACGAAGTATCGTCAAAAATTTATTTTATCGTGCGATACGCCTTTAAGTTACCCGTATTTAAATGGGTGACTAATTGCAAATGGCTATCAGGCGGATGCTAACGTTAAGTTCTCAGTTACATATTTTTAGCGGTATAGCATGTCATTTCCTTTAATGGGCCATCCATTTAAATCATAGCTCCATAAACGTTTAATTAAACCGTCATGAATTTGTAAACAATCAATACTACCATCTCTTTAATAAATCTGGACTAGACCAGAAATAAAACCCAACATTAGAGATGAAAGCAATGAAAAAACTAACTCAGATCGCTGCTGCTATTTTCCTCGCTACCAGTTCGGGCGTGTATGCATCGAGTGGCAAACTTGTCGGTACCGTAAAGGACTTTCAGGGGAACCTGTCAGGTGCATCCATATCGATTAAAAACACCCGTGTTACTGCAGTCACCGACTATAGAGGCCGTTTTGAATTACCGAAACTGGCATCCGGTGAGTATACACTCGTGGTTAACTATTTTGGTTATGAGAATTCACAGATGAATGTCACGGTGGTTGAAGGGAAAGTGACCACAGTTGCGCCCATTGTGTTAAATACTCAGCAAGAGATAGAGGAAGTTGTTAGTGTTGGCCAGATATTTCGCGGTGAAATGGCTGCGGCGAATAATCAAAGAAATGCCTCTAATATCATCAGTGTTATTGCCGCAGATGGCATTGGTAAACTCCCCGATAGAAATGCCGCTGAAGCCGTTCAGCGAATTCCTGGTGTGTCTATTGAGCGTGACCAAGGCGAAGGGCGTTTTGTTGCAGTGAGGGGATTACCATCACAGTGGAGCTCAGCAAGTATTAACGGTAATCGATTGCCAACCGCAGAAGAAGAGACCACCAGTCGTGCCACCGCATTCGATTTCTTTCCGAGTGAACTCATTGAGTTTGTCGAAGTGTCTAAAGCAATAACGCCAGATATGGAAGGAGATGCAATTGGGGGCAGTGTTAACTTTATAACCAAAAAATCAGCGGATGAGTTTTTACTACAAACCAACTTCGCAGTCGGTCAAAATGAACTCGCTGGTGGTAATAACTACTCAGCAAATGTGGTATATGGCGATCGTTTAATGGACGATAAGTTAGGGTTTATTGTTAATGCGACGGCTTGGAAACGAGATTGGGCAACAGACAATTATGAGCCACGCCGTCGAGGTGAAAGTGAGGACTTTGGCATTTATCGCTTAGAGCTCAGAGATTACACCGGCACACGTGAAACTTACGGGCTCAATGGTTCTATGGAGTATGATTTAGACAATGGCAGTATCAGTGCGAGTGCTTTGTACGGTACTTTGATTGATGATGAAACCCACTATAAACATCGCTTAAGGTTCGATAAAGACAGAGCCGAACTCCAGCATATTCGCAACGAGTTGATCACTCAAATGCATGGCTTTGAGTTTGCGGGTGAGCATGATATTGGCTTTGATAAAACCATCAACTGGCAGCTTGCGACGTATGAAAATGAATTTCGTTATGGCGATAAGCCAAACGGCCAAGATAATAGCTATTTTGTGATGCGTTTCGATCAAAAGCAGGTGGGTTATACCGGTTTAAAAGAAGCGAGTAATGGTAAAAAATACGCATATAACTTAATTGATGGTGGCACGGACGCTTGGAATGGGATCAGTAACCACTTTCCAGCCGGTTTTAATATGGACCCCACGCAAGCCGGACTGTCTTGGGTTGAGCTGTATAAAGTTTACGTGAATGAGAAAGACCGTGTGGTTGCTAATTTAGACTTTGAATGGAGCATAGCACCTGAGCTTAGCTACAAATTCGGCGTTAAATATCGTGACAAAGTACGTCATGCTGACTTTGCTGATGAGTTTTACGAATGGAACACCGATGAGTATGGCGCAGCGCCAACATTGGCAGATTTTGCACTGAGTGATCAGCCCGGTCGACATGACTTTTTATCTGACGCGCACTTTAATTATCAAGCGCAGTTTTCTCAAGTGGCCACGACAGAAGCAACGATGGCATTTTGGAATAAAAACCGCAGTAAGTTTCGCCTCAATGCAGACGAGTCAGCATTGATCAGTAACGGTGGTGCATTAGGCAGAAACTTTGATATTGAAGAACAGCATACCTCAATTTACGGGATGGCAACGTATCAAGTTAATCCTAAGTTAGAAGTATTAGCTGGCCTGCGTTTAACCAAAACCGACACCACTGTGTCGGGGCATACCTATTTATCAGATGAAAAGAGAACGGTTGCCACAACACAAAGTAATGATTATTGGTCGGTGCTACCTGCACTGCATTTAACGTATCACGCGACAGACACAACCAATTACCGATTGGCATTAACGCGTAGTTTTGCCAGACCAGATTTTGGCTCTTTAACGCCAGGGGCAACGTATCTTGAAGCCGACAACAAACTTGACTCAGGTAACCCAGCGCTAAATCCGACCTATTCAAATAACTTAGATGTCATGGTTGAACATTACTTTGACCGTGTTGGCCTTATGTCAGTAGGGGCTTTTTACAAAGATATTCAAGATCCTATTTTCGAAAAACGTTCTACTGGTAACTATAACGGTCGAGATGGCATTAATATTGTTCGCCCTGAAAATGGTGAGCGTGCTTGGCTTGCCGGTTTTGAATTAGCCTTTAACCGTGATCTTGGCTTTATTTCTGCGACACTGGAAAACTTTGGAGTCATGACGAATGCCACGTTTATGGACTCGCAAATGCGTATTCCAACACGTGATGATAAGGTTCATATTCCGCGCCAAGCAAGCGAGTTGTATAACTTTACCCTGTACTATGATGATACTGCATTCGCGGCAAGAATTGCGCTAAATCATAAAGGGGCTTACATAGAGGAGCATGGTAAATCGTCGCAAAGTGATAGTTATTACGGGGCGAATACCAGTGTTGATTTTACGACGTCTTATCAAATCAATGAGCAAACCTTAATTTACCTTGAACTGAATAACTTAACCAATGAAGCACTGGAATACTATATGGGCGAAAAAGGCCGACCACTACAAGTGGAGTATTACGGTATGCGCGGCATGATTGGTATTAATTATCAGTTTTAGGTTGTAAAGGCAGTGATGCAAGGTGTTGCTGAACACCTTGCTGTTATTTAAGGTTGATTATGTATTCTTTAACTGTTTGGCAGCGCACGCCGAACTGGCTTAAGCCAGCGCAAGGTGCCGCATTTGTGTTATTTGCAGCGTCTAGTGCTTTTATGACTTATTTTTGTATGTATGCGTTTCGAAAGCCTTTCTCGGTCAATAGTTATACTGATTTTGACCAAGGACATTGGGCTATTAGCTTTAAAGTGGCACTCATTTTATCGCAAGTGTTTGGCTACTTAATTGCAAAGTTTATAGGCGTTAAATTTATTGCCGAAATGCAAAGAGCAAAGCGCGCAAAAACCATTCTATGGATGATAGTGGGAGCGGAGTGTGCGCTTATTTTATTCGCGCTTACACCGGTACCTTTCAACATCGTGTGGTTATTTTTTAATGGCTTAGCCTTAGGCATGATCTGGGGCCTAGTGTTTAGTTATTTAGAGGGACGCAAAACTGCTGAATTACTGGGGGCTGTATTAAGTGTGACGTTTATATTGGCATCAGGGCTTGTGAGAACCGTCGGACAATGGCTGATCATTGCATTGGATGTATCTGAGCTTTGGATGCCAGCCGCAACGGGTGCTATTTTTTTGCCGTTATTGGTATTGTCGGTGATGTGTTTAAATAGTATTCCTCCTCCAACATCTGAAGATGAAGCGGCTAGACAGCAGCGTTTACCCATGAATGGTGCACAGCGTTGGGCGTTTTTTAAACGCTATTGGTTTGGGATCACAGTGCTGATTTTGAGCTTTTTACTTTTCACTGGGTTTAGGGATTTCCGTGATAATTTTTCTGCAGAAATATGGCAGGCTTTGGGGTATGGGCAGGAACCGGCCATATTCGCTTATGCGGGCATACGGATTGCGCTGATTGTTTTGATTGCACTGGCGGCTTTGGTATTGATTAAAAACAACCGCACCGCTTTTTTCGTAAATCATGGCGTTATATTGCTAGGTACTGTTATTTTAGCGAGCTGCACATGGGCTTTTGAAGCCAATCTAATCAGTGCTAAAGCGTGGATGGTGATATTAGGCGCGGGCCTTTACATTAGCTACATACCCTATAACTGCTTCTTATTTGACCGGATGATTTCCGCGGTAGGCTCTACGGCAAATGCAGGGTTTTTATTATATTTGGCAGACTCCGCAGGTTACATCGGATCAGTGGGTATTTTACTTTACAAAACCTTCTCATCTCCAGATCTGAGTTGGTTACAATTTCTTATTCAAGCCTGCTACTGGGTGGCAATGATAGCCAGCATCTTGGTAGTCAGCTCTTTGATTTACTTCAGTTTAAAACTAACTTCCGCGAAAGCAGGCAACATAGTTAAGCCTGTTATGTCGGCAACTTAATAGGAAAAAAGATGAAAAATATTGAAGCGCTCATTTTAGATTGGGCTGGCACTGTGGTTGACTATGGATCAATTGCACCGACGCGTATTTTTGTGGAAGCGTTTAAAAAGGGCTTTGATTTTGACATTAGTCTTGAAGAAGCGCGTGCGCCAATGGGTTTAGGTAAATGGGATCATATTAATACACTTTTGAATACCCTAACAATTGCACAGCGCTGGCAACAACAATTTGGCCGTTTGCCATCTCAGCAAGATGTTGATCATATTTACCAAACCTTTATGCCGCTTCAGCAAGATAAAGTGGCGGAACGGGCAGCACCTATAGAAGGGGTACTTGCAGTAATTAATAAGTTACAAGCAGATAACGTCAAAATAGGCAGTTGTTCAGGCTATCCAAAGCCTGTAATGGATGTGCTCGTACCTGCTGCACAGGCGCACGGCTATAAGCCTGATTGTGTAGTGGCCAGTGATGAATGCGTGGCGGGCTCCCGGCCTGGCCCTTGGATGGCGCTAGAAAACGTGCAACGTCTTGGAATTTCTAAAGTAGCAAATTGCGTTAAAGTGGATGACTCTGTGCATGGTATCACTGAAGGATTAAACGCAGGCATGTGGACAGTAGGGATAGCTGTTACGGGCAATGCGATAGGACTAAGCGAACAAGAGTGGCAAGCCTGTGATGCAGATAAACAAGCCTTATTGACACGCGAAGCTTATCAGCAACTGTCTTGTGCAGGCGCGCACTTTGTTATTGATTCACTTGCCGATATTGAGCCGGTACTTAATGAGATTGAAGCAAGACTGGCACGGGGAGAACGCCCTTAATGCGCTTTACTCCTTTTTGGTTTGATGAAGCAATCAACGAGGCTGACATACGCTCAGCCTTGCCCCTGAGGCAAAATATAGACACCAATATCTGTATCATTGGGGGTGGCTTTACCGGACTTTGGACTGCGATTAACTTAAAGCAATCACAGCCTGAACTGGATGTTGTGATCATTGAAAAAGACTTATGTGGGCAAGGGGCATCAGGTCGCAATGGTGGCGCCATGCTAACTTGGTCAACCAAATTTGCCAGTTTAATTAAACACATGGAGATTGATCAAGCGGCGTTTTTAGTTAAGTCATCAGAGCAAGCCGTACATGATATTAAAGCATTTACTGAACAATATGGTATTGCGTGTGATTGTCGCATAGATGGCACGTATTACACGGCATCAAATGCAGCACAAAAGAGCGGATTTGCACCGATTTTATCTTTGTTAGACACGCATCACTTGAATGCTTGGCAGGCTGTAGACGAAAGTAACCTAGCAAAAACCGGTTCGCCAGCCAATTTATCTGCGATTTATTCACCGAATGCAGGCAGTGTGCAACCCGCTAAATTAGTCAGAGGCTTATTACGTGTTGCGAAAAAGCTAGGTGTAAAGGTGTTTGAAAATACACAGTACCTTGGTTATCAAGCGGGCGAAACAATTCAAATTACCACTTCAGGGGGCGTTGTTAGGGCAAACAAACTTTTGTTTTCTGTTAATGCTTGGCTGCCTCGCTTAATGAGCGAATTTAAGCGTACGGTGGTGCTAGTGTCAAGTGACATGGTGATCAGTAAACCAGATCCTGAACGTTTGGCCAGCATGTCGTTAGCGCATGGTGCCCCCATTATAGATAACCGTATTTTCGTGAATTATTACCGTAGCACTTCAACAGGACGTTTGATGCTTGGCAAAGGGGGAAACTACTTTAGTTTTGCTAACAAGGTGACGAAACGATTTGATCAGCCAAGTCAGTATCTGGATATTATGCAGCACTACTGGCAACACTTTTTTAAAAATAGTGGCCTAGAAATAGAACGAAGTTGGACAGGTCCCTCGGATAGAAGTGTGACTGGGCTGCCTTTTTTTGGCTATTTACCACGTCAAACTAATGTATTTTATGGTAGTGGCTATTCTGGTAATGGGGTTGTGCAAAGTTATTTAGGCGGAAAAATACTGTCTAGTTTAATGCTGAATAAACACAATAAGTGGCAGCGTTGTGCACTTGTAAATCAAACACTGTCACAGTTTCCAATAGAGCCGGTGCGAACATGCGGAGCGTATGTCGTCCGAAATGCGATAAGGCGAAAAGAATATGCAGAAGACCGTGGCCACTTCCCAAAATTGTGGGATGTGCACTTAAGTAAACTCAGTGGCTCAGCAGCCAAAGTAGACCCAAATTTAAAAGCAACATCATGAATAAGGCTCTTTTTTAGCGCATTAATAGTGCATCAGTACGATGAGCTGGTGCATATTATGAATAACGCCTTTTTTTGTCATAAAATTGCAGTAAGCTATTAGCAAAGTTTTTGATAAAATTTAACTATGCTTTTATATCAAGTTATTAGAAATCATATTCAGAGTTTGGTGGCTGAAGGCCGTTTACAGGCGGGTTCAAAGCTGTCATCTGAACGGGCGCTCCAAGAGCAATTTAATTCGACGAGAATAACAGTCCGTGAAGCACTCGCGCGGTTAGAATCGGAAGGGGTTATCTTCAGTCAAAAGCGTCGTGGTTGGTTTGTAACGCCAGATAAATTAAAGTGGCATCCAGCTCGAAAAGTGAATTTCAACGCGTTAGCACAAAAGCAAGGTTTTGTACCCTCCACTGAAGTGATTGAAATTCAGAGCCCATCCAATACGCATCAGGTTTCGCATCACTACTTTGACAGTAAACCAGTATATAAGTTAACTCGTGCGCGCTATTTAGATGGCAGAGGAATATTGATTGAAGAGATATATTGCCTTGCAGATAGGTTTGAGGGGTTAGAGCAACAGCCACTCAATGGCTCTATAACCCAAGTAATGGAGCACAGCTATCAAGTGAATGTATCTCACGAAAAATGTGAGATCAGTGTGACGGTGTTACCGGATCGTGCCGCTGAGTTACTTGAAAAGAACTGTGGCGCCCCGTGTTTAAAAGTACAACGTGCGCGATATGATGAACACCAAGCACTCGTTGATTATAATATTGAATTTTGGTTGCACGATGCCATCGAAATGATCATTGAAGGCAAGTAGCTCTACTTATTTTTGTGGAAAATAGGTCTTAAACGGATATGTACGGTGCCATTCGCGAGTACTGAAACTAGCCAATGGCACCCATATTCGTGATTGCTTATTTAAAGTCGGTCAACTGATATTGAGTCGTGCTTACCAATCTTTGGCTTCACTGATTGCCTGTAATAAGCCTTCAATATCATTTTGGTATACTTCGCCGATATTGCCGATTCTAAAGCAATCTGAATCTGATACCTTGCCTGGGTAAATCACATAGCCGAGCGACTTTAATGTGAGATAAAAGCGTTTAAAATCGTAGTGTTCAGCCTCAGGGGATAAAAAAGTGGTGATAATGGGCGAGTGTAATTGCTCGGGTAAAAGCGGCGTAAAGCCCAGCTCTTTCATACCACTGACTAACAACGATTGGTTAGAAGCATATCGCTTGTGTCTGGCCGCCACACCGCCCTCGTCACGCAATTCAGTTAAAGCTTGGTCAAATGCTCTGACGACATGGGTTGGAGAAGTAAAGCGCCATTTGCCATTGTGCTTTTCCATGGTTTCCCATTGGTCAAATAAATCAAGAGAGAGAGAGCGCGCATTGCCTTTACATTGCGCGATGAGCGATTTTTTACTGATCACAAAGCCAAACCCAGGCACGCCCTGAATACATTTATTCGACGAGCTAATTAATACATCAATGTGCAATTCGTGCATATCAATGGGTATGCCGCCAAAGCTACTCATGGCATCTAATATCATCACTTTGTTGAACTCTTTCGCGAGTGAAGCGACTTCTTCTAAGGGGTTTAGCATACCTGTGGTTGTTTCGCAGTGCACCATCACAATGTGCGTGATATGTGGGTTATTTTCTAGTGTATTTTTAATTTTTGATATGTCTGGGTAGTGCGTTTCTGAAAAATCTAATGCGATTAGGTTAATAGAGAGATATTCCGTAATTTGTTTAATACGCGCGCCATAAGCGCCATTATTAATGACTAATACTGTGGCGTTTTCATGAATAAATGTGCCTAGTGCTGCTTCAACAGAAGCCGTACCACTGCCTTGCATTAACGTGGCTGTAAATTGATCAGAGGTACTTGCAAGGTGACATAATTCGGAGCGAATTTTTTGTACGATACCCACATTGTACTCTTCATCCCATGTACACCAATCTTTAAGCATGGCTTGTTTGACCGTCGCTGATGTTGTTAACGGGCCGGGTGTGAGTAATAAGTAATTTTTGTCCATTTTTCTAATCTCAATCTGGTCTATACCAATAATTAAAGCACATGAAACATGACTTTTTGATGATGGAATTATGACAGTCTAAGAGATGCTTACGAGAT
This sequence comes from Pseudoalteromonas sp. MMG012, assembly GCF_018100875.1. Classification (NCBI taxonomy): domain Bacteria; kingdom Pseudomonadati; phylum Pseudomonadota; class Gammaproteobacteria; order Alteromonadales; family Pseudoalteromonadaceae; genus Pseudoalteromonas; species Pseudoalteromonas sp. MMG012. The sequence continues at coordinate 66,341 of NZ_JAGJEF010000009.1, read as the reverse complement.
CGTGTTGCCAAAGTTTAAAAGTGATACTTATTGATTTCTAAAAGTATATTTATATATGCTTTTTCAATGTCCGAAAAAGTAGATTGTGGTACATATCCATCGAAAGCAGTATGCTATAACACAATGCTTATTACTTAGTTGCTAGCTAAAAAGGAGTTTAGGTGAATCTTAAAGAAATGAATATCAAAGCGCTTTTGCAGTTGCAGGCGTCAATTACTAAAGAGCTTAAAAATCGAGGAGTGGTAAGAACTAATAACAACCCAATTGGTGATTACACTGAATGGCTTGTAGCCAAAGCGCTTGAACTTGAACTTCAAGCCAATTCTAAAGCAGGGTTTGACGGTATAGATAAGCATGGCACTCGTATTCAAATAAAAGGGCGTAGGGTGACACCGACAAATAACTCGCGTCAGCTCAGTGCAATCCGAAAGTATGAAGAACAAGACTTCGATGAATTGGCCGCGGTAATCTATGACGAAGACTTTAATATAATTGAAGCACTGCTGATCCCGCACACGGTTGTAGGTGAATATGCCTCATATCGAAAGCACGTCAATGCACATATTTTAATTCTAAAAGGACAGATACTGAGTGATCCACGAGTTAGGTGTATTAAAGAAGTAGTACGCAACTAGAGAGGCCAGCTATTGGGACGAAGAATAATAGAATAATATGGGACAGGCACAAATTTCTTTGAAGTATGCAAAATCGGGGTCTTACGGTTTAACGAAAGGGTTAATTCAAGTGAAGAGACCATGAAATTAGCACGAACGAGCTAGCAGCAGAGCTTACTGAATTAAATCAACGCGTTAACCTGCTTAAGTGTTCGGGCTAGAAAAATGTGTGTGTGGTGATAATATCATTGATAAAGCAGCCAAAATTAGCTCTAATGGTAAGATAAAACGTACTGAGTAATGCAGGGATGGCTCAAGCGCGAAAGACAAGCCGATAAAATAAGCTTGCGACAAGTTAAGCCACTAAAAGCAAATAGCAAATTCCCGCAGCATAAATGACACCAACTCTGGCACACAGAGCAGGTAGCGGCTCAGTCCAACAAGCGATTATGCAGCACAAACAACGTGCCGCATAAATACTAAATAGTTAGAACTAATCGAATTATATTTGTATTCAGGTGGTACGTATTAAAAAAATAGAAACTGATTGTCCCGAAGGGTTATTCAAAAAAGCCAAGTTAGATTACACTAATTTGAGTATAGAATACGGTGATAATATAAATTTTGAATACAAATTCTCGATGAAGCCAGAAGATTATTTGAGGTTTGCTTATGCAGACATGGAAGATGGCGGAGATAAAGGGTTAATTAATGCGTTATCAAATGCTAAAAGGTGCATTGATTGCTTAGTTGAAACTGTTTTATACAGCCTTTCTTTCGAACCTGATAATTTACACAAAAATGCATTATTGTTTTGTGATGAGTTCCTTTGTGAGAGAGAGGCAAGCCTTAAACCAAATAGTTTAAGGCTATTCTGTGCATTGGGATTTGCTCCTTCTTTATTGATCTCTGAGGTTCGCCAATTGAGAAATAAAGTTGAACATGAGTATAAAACCCCAAAATTGGAAGACGTATTAAGAGCAATAGAAGTTGCTGAGTTGCTATTAAATAATGTGAAAGCAAAAGAGTTATATAGCACAGGTATTTATATATCAGACATTAAAAGGGATGCTGAGCCGAAAGGCATTGGTTGTATTGAGTTTACGGAAGATTACCTGAGTAAAAAAGAGGGAAAGTGTTATTTTGAGCTAACTGTTAGAGTTGAAGCGGAAGGCACATATAAATACCACTTTAAAGGAAATGAACCAATCTTTTTCTATCTTTTAAGATCAATGTTTGTTGGATATTTAGATCAACATAAATTGGTAGATACCATATTAAAAATGCTTAATAAGGTATCTATTAGTACACCTCTAAAGCACGTAAATATAGTTAAAGTGCATGGGTGAAAATAAGTTCTAGCACATATGAGCCTTAACTCTGTCAATAGGCACTAATGTTCTTTTTGGCCGTTCTTATACAGTGACGGCCAACTCTAAATCAATAAACAAATTCGTTTACTTAGTCTGTCGATGTTGCAGTTAAGCAGGTTGCTTACGGCAAACACATAGTGAGGCTCTCTTATTGCGATCTCATCGCTGTCTACTTTTACCTACTTCCTTCTGGATTCGCAGGGGCACTATGCCTAAAAGGATTTAGGTAGTAGAGCGAAGCAGGACGCCAGAGCCGAGACATTCATCGGTTAACCCAATCAAGGCACTATTCAAAGCGGCTGGTTTCATTATTGTGATCCAGTTAGTTTCAGGCTCAAGTCAGGTGTAAACGACTTTGCTTGTTGTATTAATACACGCGCACTGAGCGTCTAATCAAGCCAAATGGCTTTGGTCGTTAGGCATATGATCAGGTTATAGCTTAATAGCTATTCACTCACCCAATTGATTGATGCTCAGCCTTTTATCCAGTTAGATGTGCCTGTCCCATTACTGTTGTTGTTCCTTTTTAAAAAGTTAAACGGGCGCTCAGTGTTCTACCCTCATCAGCAATCGCGATTAAATATGCAAACAACTCTGTTATGTAAATAAAACATTGACCTTTTCACTTTTTCGAAATATCTTCTATGACACAGCCCTGCATGGCTGTAGCACTATTTTTATAACGCTAGAAAGTTTAACATACCTGGTTTTTTAACATAACCTCACCATTGTTAATATTATGTGTGTATAGATGGGGAGAAATCTCCCCATCATAATAAAAAGGGAAAGGACGTGATTAATGGTGATGATTTAAGGGCTATGAGACTAAAAGCTGGTATTTCTCAAGAAACTATGTCGAAGAAACTAGAGTGTGATCGAAAAACAGTCATTAATTATGAACTAGGCGTGAGTGATATACCTTCAAAAAAATTATTCCGATGGTTTCAATGCTGCCAACTTGATTTTAGTGCTTTACTCCGCCAGATTAAAGAAGTGCGTAACCAAACGTATAATAATAAATCTAAATTGATAGACTTTATTTCACTTGTTCTATTAATTAGTCTAGTTTTGGGACCAAAAGTAACGGCCGAGATTTACATGGCAATCATAGCCATAACCGCTTTTTATGGGGCAATCAAAAAAGACCCTAATGTTCTGCATATTGCACTGATACTACTTTTTGTTAATTTAGTAAACTATATAATCTTTGCTTTTGGAATTATTGATTTAAGTACGGCTGGTAAGAATAGAGTATTGCATGGTAGTTTGATCTATGGTGTTCAGCTTATTATTAGTGTCACTTCAGTCATTATATTAATTTTTAGGGTACAACTATCAAGAATTTTATCTCACTCTAAAAAAATTGAGCTTACCTATTTCGATGGACTGTTCCATTGGATATTTATATATCTATCAATGATTTATATACTAGCTATTATCGAGCTTTTTGCTCGACATACTTTTGGATTACACAGTATTACTATTATTCATTATAATTTTACATCTTTGGTGTATATTGGCTGGGCTATGTCTTGTGCCTTATTATTAACAATGATAATTAGTACGGAAAAAAAAAGTAATCTGCAAGAATCAGATTCACACTAAAACAGAAGTAACAGAGTGGCTAAAGGGGTTTGTAATAATAAGATTAACTTCGACTTTGAAATGCCACTCAAAACCAATGGGTTCAAAAAACCAATGAGTTCGGAGACGTTGGAGATCTTACCTAAGACGACACTCATCTAAAATTGCTTATCTTTCATGCCTCAGGTAATCATAACTACGAAAAAGTTCAACCTCGCTCTCACAGTAATAGCGATGCATATGTGTGCCAGTGAAAAACGCTTATTTTTTGTGTAATGGAGTGTAATACCCTAAAAAACCCTTGCTGATATACTCAAAAGCTGATGAAAAATTAATCAACCGTTAATTTATGCACAGCAAGGAAAGTAAACTATGAGCAAGCCAGATCCTATTGCGCAATTACAAGTTGAAGTCGCGCAACTTCAATCTGCATTTGAAGATCTCAATAAACAATGTTCTACAGCAAGTGAGCACAATGCCATTATACGTTGCGCTACCTGTGTTCCACAATCGCCTAATTACTGCACCGATAAAGCCACTAATCCACAACAACCTCATTTTGTCCCAGATTTTAATGTTCCGCTGATTGCAGCCGGTGGCGGCGATCAAAAATGTGACATTCTTGAAAAACTCGGACCATTAGCGGGCCTAATAGGTACTTGGGTCAGTACCCGATACGGGGGGTTTAATGTCATGCCTATCCCGCAAGACAACGCACCTAATGGGTTTATCTTAAAAAATACCTCTTATTATGAAGTCATGACGTTTAGTGCCATTCAGGGAAAAGTCGCTAATCGGGCAGGTAATTATGAACAAGATGCATACACTATTTTTTACTCACAGCGGGTGTTTTTTGCCGATGGCCCTCAAAAAGATGAGCTTGTGCATGCTGAAAATGGGAGCTGGCTACATCAGGTGACGGCGCCTCAAGGACAAGGAACTCTGAACATAGCGCCATGGGTCCCAGATACCCCCGATCCATTACCTCAGCAAGAGCAGAACCGAACTATCGTAAAACAGGTTTCAGTTCCTCATGGTAATTCTATTCTGGCAATTGGTCATCACGACAGTTTTGGAGGTGCGCCGAGTATTCCTGTTACTAATGCCTTGCCAACGGCTGGCGGTAACAGCTTTAAAGTCCCATATGGTGTTGATATTCCTGAAAACCCCAATGTTAACCCCAATATTGTGCTGCAAGTTGCTTTAGATAGCCTTTATCAACAAGGCATAGAGGTGGTCGAGACCACTGTGCTGGATGTTGATACAGAAACAGATGGTAATATTGCCAATACACCATTTATGAAAGCACATGCAGACGTACCTCGATTCAAAACTACTTTGTGGTTAGAACGACTGTCTAATGGCCTAGATATGTTGCAGTACACCCAAGATATTACTTTGGACTTCAGTTTGATAAATGGCAAAGACCCCGGCAAACGCACCCGTTATAAGTTTCCACACATTACTGCCAACACCCTATTTAAAGTGCAATAAACACGTTATTGCATTGTGCTGAATATGTCTGTTCAAGACATTTTGTTTGCCACTTGTGACATACATTCGGCAAGCAGCAAACCAAGTTGTTTTTGGTATGCGATACCAAACAAGACAATTAAATAAACTTTAAGGAAAGTAACATGAGCGAACAAGCAATAAAAGAACTCCAATTACAAGTGACAGAGCTCACTTCTAAAGTCAAAGCATTAGAAACACGCTGCAACCCTCCAGGAATCGCAGACTGTGCGGTATGTTATTACTGTACACCTTGTACTCCTTGTATCACACCGACAATTTTATGTGCACCATGTACCACTACATTGTGTGCTATATGCGCACCGGTTGGTACTAGCTATCAACCTTTAGGCCCACCAACACCTTGTGTTGCCTGCGTGCAATGTGATGCAAATTACAAGTGTGTAACATGTGAGCCTGTCGCTAAGTGTGTCACCTGTTACCCTTGTATTGTTAATTTCTGTGCACTGTGTCAGCAGGGTCAAAACTTACAATGTCAGCAATGTGCACCAGTCACTCAATGCGACACTTGCTACCCGTGTGTTGTTACCCTCTGTCAGCAATGTGCGCCTATTACTCAGTGCGACACGTGCTACCCATGTGTTGTTAATTTCTGTCAACAATGCCAGCCGATCACTCAGTGTGACACTTGTTATCCATGTGTGGTGACGTTCTGTGTGACATGCCAGCCAGGTCAAAATTTACAATGTCAGCAGTGTGCATCCATCACTAAGTGTGATACTTGCTATCCATGTATCGTGAATTTCTGCCAACAATGTGAGCCTGTTACGCAATGTGATACCTGCTCTCCTTGTGCTGTGAACTGCTGTGCGCAGTGTTTCCAATGCGCCCCGCAGTGTGCGCAGTGTTTCCAATGCGCCCCGCAGTGTGCGCAGTGTTTCCAATGCGCCCCGCAATGTGCGCAGTGTTATCAATGCGCCCCGCAATGTGCGCAGTGTTTCCAATGCGCCCCGCAATGTGCGCAGTGTTTCCAATGCGCCTCGCAATGTGCGCAGTGTTTCCAATGCGCCCCGCAGTGTGTGCAATGTTATCAATGTGCCCCGCAGTGTTTGCAATGTTTTCAGTGTGTAACTTGCACACCGTGTAGTACCGGCGGTTAGCACGCAGTTAGTGACATTCCCTGAGCTGAACTCAGGGAATGTCCTTAGAGATTGGATGTTCAATTTATGAAAAAACTAAGATTAACCCCAGCTGCGAGCATTATTCCCAATAGCAGCGGTGTGTTATTAAGTTCAGATTTGGGAGATTTTCAAGTTCACGGTCGAGATACTTCAGACTTTGTTGAAAAAGTTTTGCCGCTATTGGACGGGGCGCTCACTCAAGCTGAAATCTGCACACACTTACCTGAATATGCAGATGCGAGCATTCAGGCAGTCCTACAAATGCTTAACCAATATGGTTTATTAGAAGAAGTCTCTGAGCAACGAGAGTTTAGGCCGCCAGGTTTAGTTCAAACACGTTTTCTACGCCCGTGGTATCAAGCAGGCCAAATGCCACATAGCCAAGAGCAAATCTATTCTCTCACTCCTTGTCGAGTATTAGTTGTGGGCCTTGAGCCTTGGGCTGTTACATTGTTAGAGGAGCTAGGTACAGCAGGTGTAGGCCATATTCATTTATTAGATAAAGAAAATATCACCTGTGATGACTTAACGTGTCATCGCTTTCTTACGCCTGAAGATATTGGCAAACCAAGAGCACTGGTGTTTAAAGCCGTACTACAACAGCGTAATCCTTGGATGCAGATCAGCCATTCTGAGCTAAGTTGTGATAATCACAACTTAGGCTGCCCTTCAAATGACTGGGATTTAGCCATTATCACTTTAGGTAAAGACGCTAACTTTTGGTCACATAAAGTATCTGAATATGTACATCAATACACGATTAAAGCGATTTATGGTCACTTGAATGGCTTAGAAAGTTGGGTAGGCCCCGTTGTTAATTTAAGTGATACCACCTCGAGCTCATGCTGGAATTGCTTAAGACTCAGAAAACTAGGTACTGAGCAGCATGGAGAATTGGCACACGAAATAGAAAAAAGCCATCAAAAAAATCGTGATGGCCGTGCCCGCAGTATGTTGACACCTATGTCTGCCATCACCGGCCAACAACTAGCGATGGAGGCATTAAAAATCCTTTGGGGTTATACTGAAAGTGCGTTATCGTCCCATGTTATTGTACAAAACCTAGTCACACATCAATCAGAAAAACATACCATTATTCCTATTCCTTGGTGTGAAGTGTGTGGCTTTGACCACAGCAATGCCACGACTCATGCATTATCAATGCATCGTGATAAAAAATCAGCTGCCAACCCTCTTAATCAACTACAAGATGTTGAGCAATTTAAATCTTTATTTGAAGGCTGGGTAGACTCAGTAACAGGTATCGTACGTCAGCTCACAGGACATGCACCACACTTACCCGATTATCCTATTACTGCTTCAGCCGGGGTATCGTCGTTTACTGAAGGCGAGTTTGACCCAAGAGCTTCAGGTCAAGTAGGTTCTGGTAAGGGGCTAGATCATATTTCTGCACATATCAGTGCGGTAGGAGAGGCGCTGGAGCGTTACTCTGCGGCGCGATACCAATTAAGTGATTTTAAATATGCCTCAATTGGCCAGTTACACGGTGATTATGTCGATCCAGATACCTTAGTTTTATATTCGAATAAGCAATACAGTACCCCTAATTTTCCATTTCACAAATGGCATAGAAAGCAAAAAATACACTGGTGTCGTGGTAGCTGGTTAGCAACCGATAAACCTGTTTGGGTACCTGCATTAGTCAGCTATTTTAATTTTGCTTGCCCCTATAAAGAACAGTTTAGTCAGGTATCTTCCAACGGGCTAGCAGCGGGCCAAGACAATGATGATGCCGCGCTCAGAGCTTGTTATGAATTAATTGAGCGTGATGCCATGATGCTCACTTGGTATGCACAATTACCTTGCGAACGTCTCAGCTATGAGTCGCTCAACCAAGGTAAAATGCGGGTAATGATAGATGACTTAACTCAGCTCGGCGTAGAACTTGAATGCTACTTATTGGATGTGGGGTTACATGTACCAACGGTGGTATGCCTAGCCCTTGGTGATGGTTATCGCACCCCTGCGGCATCTGTTGCGCTCGCCACCCATGGGGATATCAAGGTTGCCATGCGCAAGGCGTTATTGGAACAAGGGCATGTGATGCCTTACCTGTGCCAACTTATGCGTTCGGGGCATAAAATTCCGCGTCATGTTAGTGACGTAACAAGTTTAGAAGATCACGCGGCTTATTATTTTAGCAAGAGCCAGCTCGCTTCATTTGAGTTTATGCGTCGCCCTATAAGCGAAGCAAAAACACTGGACGATTGGCCTTATGAAGCGATCACGCAAGTTACCCAACTCAAGCAGTGCCTAGATGAAGCGGGAGTAGAGGTTGCTATTGTGGATGTCACGTCTCCAGATATGGCGTTAAGTCCTTTTAGAGTTGCGCGGGCCATCGGTGTCAATATGCAGCCCATTCACTTTGGTGAGCAATTTAAACGGGTAGATAACCCAAGGCTACGCAAGCTATTACAAGGGCGGCCTGTTAATAAAGAACCACATCCCATTGCTTAGAAAAAGGATTATATTATGAAAGTACTCGTGTGTGGCACCCACTATGGTTCCACTTACATTCGCGCATTAAGTCAATTTCCGCAAGATAGTTTCTCATGTGTAGGCGTACTATCAAAAGGAAGTGAATACTCTCAGCAAATTGCCAAGCAAACTGGGGTACCATATTACACTGATGTTACCACTGTGCCGACTGACAATATTGATATTGCTTGCGTTGCTGTATCGGGCGATGCTGGAAAAGCAATTGTATTGTATTTATTAAAAAAAGGCGTTTCAGTATTATGTGAGCATCCCGTTGACCAAGCGTTTGTGCAAGAAGCGTTGGCACTTGCCAAGCAGCAGCAAGTTTATTTTCACGTCAATGGCCACTTTGCTGATTTATATGCCCCACAAGCCTTTTTACAATCCATACTTGCCGCATATCAACAGGGTTTTGGCTGTATGCATTATGCTATGGGGGCTAACTTAAGAACCTTATATTCGGCGCTGGACTTACTAGGGCGTGCACTCGGTGGGTTTGAAGGGCTCGAAATCATCAAATATAGCGGCGAACCAATGGCATTTCAGCCCGTCATGCTCAAAAATAACAACCTCACCGTCTCTGTTTTATGCCAAAACTTTTCGTCAGTTGAAGATGACGGCAGCGCCACGTTTTTAAATCATCAGTGCTCTGCGCTATTTCCTCATGGTACTTTGACGCTTAGTGAAACCACCGGCCCATTAAGCTGGTTTCCTGCCAGTCATTCCTTACCTGCAGAGTCGTGGAAAACCTACATGCCTATTGAGCTTGCACCTATGAGTCAGCTGCAGTTAATGAGCCACAGAGATCAGTGTAATCTGGCGGCGATTGCAACATTAGCTGCCTCTGCCAAAGGCGAAACACAGCCTGTATATCAGCAGCCAGATTACTTATTGGGGTTGAGTGGACTATGGCAAACAGTATTGATGACGTTGCAACCACCAGCAAAAGACAATTGTGCAGCGTAATGATGCGTTGTTTTTACACCTAGCGCATTTCATTGCGCTAGGTGTAAAACCTTCAGCTCAAACAGAGCGGAAGCGGTACTCAAGACACCGGCATTAAACTATTTGCTACACGTTTCGCTTTATTACTTAACCTCAGCTCTGGATAAGCGAATTTGCCCAATAAAGCTATTTTTTCACTCTCGGCGTTGCTTTCATTTGTAATAGCCCGCTATTACTGCATAAAAGCGCCTTGATATTGAAAAAAATACCATCACTGGATTGTACGTAAGTTTGTTTTCAAAACACTTGCTATTCCAAAACCCTTATCCAAACCTGAGGTTACTTAGTATTCAGAAGCAAGTGGCATGACCATTTTTATTTTTAATGGATGCCATTATTGGTTCGTTTCTGTTTTTCTCAAAGCAGCATAAGTGTGCACATTTAAAGGGGGGCTATTAAAGTGATGTATTGTGTCATAGGCAGAGGGGCTAATAATTTTATTCGTGCCCGTTATATTGTTATTTAGTGAAAATCTGCCACCTGAATTCATTGTTAGAATTTAGGTGGCGCTTTGCAACTAGATTAAATTGAAATGGCAATTTCATATCCATCAGTACCCACATAAAGCACTGTTTCTGATTTATTTATGCACATTTGAACTTCATGATTACCTCTGTCAGGTAAATCATTATGGCCTAGGGTGTTACCATTATGATCTAATTGATAGACATGACCGCTAGACCCACAGAAAAGGAATTTATCAGTTAGAAGCAAGTTGACTTCATTATCACCTGTATTTGGTAAAGAAGTTTGCCACTTGGTTTCCATTGTAAGTGTTTCAATCGCAATCGCATACCCATCAGTGCCTGCATAGAGTGTTTTCTCGTCATCAGACAATACTAAGTTCACCGCGTGATTTCCTCTGTCAGGTAATGTATTTGTATTTTCTATTGTTCCGCCATCGATGGTTAATTTAAATACCCGCCCTTGACCCGCGGCATATACGTATCTATTCGCTACAACGGAGCTAATAACATTATCACCAGTTTTTGGTAAGGAAGTTTGCCACATTGTTTTTAAAGCTGTCATTGTAAAAACCTTTTTAAGTAGTTTAGTTATTGTTTTTTGCTAAATACTTCTATGATGTATTAACAAGTACAATTTGAAGGAACACAGACTAAAGAATTTACGCGTACTTAAATTCAAAAGAATGCAAATGTAACTTCCAGCCAGTCGTTAGAAGTTGTGCACAGGTTATTGGAGGTTGATTGTAAAAAACATTACATCAACATTACATCATCACTCTGCAAACAGAAGCGGTACTAATAATCAGGTATTTAAAACAGTGATTTGACAATGCTATTTATCTCACATTACTTATTTTTTATTTATCACCTATCTTTAAATTCAGCTTGACATATGGGGGGGGATCTTCATGGCGATAGCACGTAAAAAGTAAGTTGGTGGTCACTATTAAGTGGACTTCCCAGCTTTCAGCAAATCATGCCGACCTTTACCGTTACGCATAAATTTATGGCTAGAATTATGGTCAGCGTCAGGACTTATATGCTGTAAAAAATCACGAAAATACACTTTCATTTAAACTAAACAGACGACTGCAATGGCTTTTCAACTTAGATTCACTATAAAAATATAATTTCCCCCTTGAACTTGAAAAACTCCCCCCCATATCCTTTTGCATAATATTTAGTATCAATTTGGTTAGACGGAGAGAACGATGACCACAGCTCAAAAAGAAACATTAGGCTTTCAAACAGAAGTAAAACAATTATTAAACCTAATGATCCATTCTTTGTACTCGAATAAAGAAATCTTCTTACGTGAACTTGTATCTAACGCATCAGATGCAGCAGATAAACTGCGCTTTTTAGCTCTGTCTGATGGTAGCCTTTATGATGGTGATGCAGATTTACGCGTACGTGTCAGTGTTGATAAAGACGCGAATACCGTGACTATTTCTGATAACGGTATTGGTATGACACGTGAAGAAGTGATCAGCTCATTAGGGACGATTGCTAAATCTGGTACGGCTGAATTCTTTAGTAACTTAACGGGTGATCAAGCACAAGATTCACAGCTAATTGGTCAATTTGGTGTTGGTTTTTACTCTGCATTCATCGTTGCAGATGCTGTAACTGTAACTACGCGTAAAGCGGGTGAAAGCACAGCTGTTGAATGGCATTCACAAGGTGAAGGCGATTACACGCTTGCTGAAGTTGAAAAAGAAGGTCGTGGTACTGAAATCGTGCTGCATTTACGTGAAGACGAAGGTGAGTTCTTAGACGACTTCAGGCTACGCGGTATTGTGACTAAATACTCTGACCATATTTCTATTCCTGTTGAAATGTTCAAAGCACCAGTACCTGAGTCAGAAGGTCCAGACGGTGAAAAAATTGAAGCAGTTCCGGGTGAGTGGGAAGCTATTAACCGTGCCACAGCGCTTTGGTCTCGTGATAAATCAGAGATCAGTGAAGAAGAATACAAAGAATTTTACAAGCACGTTGGTCATGACTGGGAAGAGCCACTAACATGGGCACATAACAAGGTTGAAGGTAAAACAGAATACACAAGCTTATTGTATATTCCTAAAAAAGCGCCGTTCGACATGTTCAACCGTGACCGTCAAACGGGCTTAAAGCTTTATGTACAACGCGTTTTCATTATGGATGACGCTGAGCAGTTCATGCCAAGCTACCTACGTTTTGTTAAAGGTTTACTTGATTCAAACGATTTGCCTCTGAATATTTCTCGTGAAATCTTACAAGATAACAAGATCACACAAGCAATTCGTAAAGGCTGCACATCTCGCGTACTTAAAATGCTTGACCGTATGGGCAAAAACAAGCCTGAAGAGTATCAAACATTCTGGAATGAATTTGGTCAAGTGATCAAAGAAGGTCCAGCAGAAGATTCAGCCAACAAAGAAGCCATTGCTAAGTTATTGCGCTTTAGCTCTACGCACACTGACGAAGCAACACAGAACGTGTCGTTAGAGCAGTATGTTGAGCGTATGAAGGAAGGCCAAGATAAGATTTATTATGTTGTTGCTGATAGCTTTGAAGCAGCTAAGAGCTCTCCACATCTAGAAATCTTCCGTAAGAAAGGCATCGAAGTATTATTGTTGTCTGACCGTGTTGATGAGTGGATGATGAGCCACCTAACTGAGCTTGATGAGAAGCAACTACAATCAATCACTCGTGGTGACTTAGACTTAGGTGAGTTAGACGACGAAGAAGCGAAGAAAGCACAAGAAGAGAGCGAAAAAGAAGTTGAAGGCTTAGTTGAGCGCATTAAAGAAGTGCTGGGTGATAAAGTGAAAGAAGTACGCTTTACGCATCGTTTGACTGATTCTCCAGCGTGTGTTGTTGCTGATGAGCACGACATGAGTTCTCAAATGCAAAAGCTAATGGAGTCTGTGGGTCAAGCAGCACCGGAATCAAAGCCAGTATTTGAACTGAACCCTGAGCACCAGCTTGTTAAACACCTAAATGTTGAGCAAGATGAAGACAAGTTTGTACAGTGGTCAGAAGTATTATTTGACCAAGCGTTACTTGCAGAGCGCGGTAGCTTAAAAGACCCAGCAGGGTTTGTGGCTCGTTTGAACAAACTCATGCTTGATTTAAGCAAATAAGCATTTAAATTGAGTTAGAAAAGGGGGCTTTATGCCCCTTTTTTTTATCTATAACGAATTAACCTTAGCAATTAGTATAAGTTGCTTGAGAAACACCGGCGCTTATGAAAAAATTCAACCAAATTTAAATAAACTCCGATACGAGGAACATATTATGCGCATTATCCTTTTGGGCGCACCGGGTGCAGGTAAAGGCACTCAAGCACAATTCTTAATGGAAAAGCACGGCATTCCACAGATCTCTACTGGTGACATGCTGCGCGCTGCTATCAAAGAAAGCACGCCTTTAGGCCTTGAAGCGAAAAAAGTGATGGATGCAGGTCAGCTAGTATCTGATGAAATCATCATTGGCCTTGTAAAAGAGCGTATTGCTAAAGCCGATTGTGCAAAAGGATTCTTACTGGATGGTTTCCCTCGTACAATTCCACAAGCAGATGCAATGAAAGACAATGGCATTAGCATTGACCACGTTATTGAGTTCGATGTAGCTGATGACATCATTGTTGAGCGCATGGGCGGACGTCGTGTACACCCTGGTTCTGGTCGTGTTTATCATGTTGTTTATAACCCTGCAAAGGTTGAAGGCAAAGATGACGTGACAGGCGAAGACTTAATCATTCGTCCTGATGATGTTGAAGAAACAGTTAAAAAGCGCCTTGGTATTTACCATGAGCAAACTAAGCCATTGGTAAGCTACTACCAAGCGGAAGCTGACTCAGGTAACACGCAATACCATAAATTAGATGGTACTCAGGCAGTTGAAGCTGTCAGCGGTCAACTTGCAGAGCTTTTAGGCTAATTGCTTGATTGATGCTTAAATTAAGAAAAAACCGCCTGTTGGCGGTTTTTTTATAGTGCTTTTAATTGTTCAATGACTTGTGTGTAATCAGGTTCAGAGGCAAGGTTTTTGACTAATTGCTTATAAACAATTTTATGATTTTTATCTAGAATTAAAACCGCTCGGCTGAGTAATCCCATATCTTTTATGTATAAACCGTAGTTCTCGCCAAAATTACGCCACACTGAGTCTGATAGTGTCGTGACTTTATCTATATTTTCTTGCTTACAAAAACGTTTTTGTGCGAAGGGTAAATCAGCACTAATTGTTAACATTTTTACGTCTTTATAGGTATTTGCGACTTGTTCATTAAAGTGTTTCGTCTGTAGGCTACAAATGCCAGTATCTAAACTTGGTACAACACTTATTAATACCGCTTGCCCGTTAAAATCAGATAGGCTCACAGGTACAAATGCCTCATCAACTACTTTAAAGTTAGGAGCTTGTTGACCTTCAGTAACCCCTTTACCTAAAAGGGTTACAGGTTTGTCTTGTGCATGAACTTTGCCTGAGTCAATCGTATTCTCTGGTAAATCGTAAGCAAAGGCGCTCATGGCGATGAGGCTTGTAGCAATAATGGAGACTTTCAGCATAAAGTATTCCTTTTCGAGTTATCTTAATTGGCGTCAGTGTATTATACTGTAAAACGCTAACAAAGTATTACCGGATAAGCACGTTGTAAATCGTTAGGTATTTTATTAACATTAGCCGTAAAATTGAGCCACTAAAAACAGTATAATAACCACTATTGTCTCAATTGAGTGACTATTGAGATCAACTCGAGCAAAGAGAGCTTTTATGTCAACATTAGTTTTAATATGTGATGACTCTAAATTAGCGCGCCGACAATTGGCCCGTTCGTTGCCTGAGGATTGGGATATTAAGGTTGAATTTGCTGAACACGGATTAGATTGCATTGAAAAAATCAAACAGTGTTCACCAGAGATTTTATTCTTAGATTTAAATATGCCACACATGGATGGGTATGGTGTATTACAAGAAATTCAAAGCCAAGATTTAAACGTTTTAACGGTTGTAGTATCGGGTGATATTCAGCCAAATGCACATCAGCGCGTTATTGAGTTGGGTGCGATCGACTTTATTCGTAAACCCTGTGATGCAGCAAAGCTTGCTGAAATAATAGAGCATCACGGGATCAGAGATCGCGCAATACGTGAGAGCTTGGTTCATAAGCTCGGTGAACAACTCGACCCAGAAATTAGAGATATTTACCAAGAATTGACCAATGTTGCAATGGGGCAGGCCGGTGACTTATTAGCTCGATTGCTTAATGTGTTTGTTGAGTTACCCATACCCAATGTCAATGTGCTTGAAGTGAGTGAATTACACATGGCTTTGCAAGCAATAGATGCTAGCGCGAGTACCTCGGGTGTGTGCCAAGGGTTTATAGGCGGCGGGGTATCGGGCGAAGCATTGTTATTATTGAATGATTCTAGCTTCAAAGAAGTAGCCTCACTCATGAATTATCACGGGGAACTTAACGAGAAAGTTGAGCTTGAACTGTTGATGGACATTAGTAACATCTTAATAGGGTCTATTCTAACTGGGTTGTCACGACAACTCGACATGCCATTTAGCCAAGGACACCCAGTTGTGCTGGGGCAGCACTGTGATGTGTCTGAACTGGTAAAAGCCAATAAATCTAGATGGCAGCGCACGCTTGCTATAGAAATTAGCTATGGAATAGAAAACCACAACATCAATTGTGACTTAATGCTGTTATTTACCGAGGACTCATTGAAGACCTTAAAGTATAAAGTCGAATACTTATTAGAAGATTAAAACTATGCCTGCTGCTGATTTTGACATGAATGAAATCCATTGGTTAATGGATATGTTTAATACGGTTGATGTTGGTTTAGTCGTATTAGACAGAGACTACAAAGTGTGTATTTGGAATGGGTTTATGGAAAACCATTCTGGATTGTTGCCAAGCGCTGTAAAAGACAAAGATATCTTTGATTTGTTTCCGAGTATTGATGAGCAGTGGTTTAGAAGTAAAACAGAGTCGGTATTTGTATTAAAAAATCGCTCTTTTACTATTTGGGAACAACAGCCGTATATATTTAAATTTAAAAATTACCGCCCGATCACAGGAAAAGCTGATCATATGTATCAAAGCTCAACAATTATTCCTTTGAGTACGATCACGGGTGAGGTAGGGCATATTTGTATCATAATTTATGATGTTACCGATGAAGCAATGAACAAGCTAGAACTGGAACAAGCAAATCATAAGCTTGAACAAATGAGTCGCACTGATAGCTTGACCACATTGGCAAATCGCGGGTATTGGGAATCAACATTACGGAAAGAGTTTAAGCGGTTGCAACGTAGCCAAGGCATTTGTAGCTTGTTGATGTTTGATATCGATTACTTTAAGCGCGTAAATGATGCCTATGGTCATAGTGGTGGAGATGAAGCCATACGACATATTTCTGATCTATTGAAAAAAACCTTAAGAGAAACTGACACGGCAGGACGTTATGGTGGTGAGGAGTTTGTGGTCACTTTAGTGGATACAGATGTTGAAGGTGCGCAAATATTTGCGGAGCGCTTAAGAAGTTTAATAGAAAAGTCATCTATTTTCTATGATAACAAACAAATACAAATTACCGTGAGTGTCGGGTTTGCAACCTATACCAGTGACTTTAAAAAGCATGAAGAGTGGATTGAAGCGGCAGATACCGCTTTATACCATTCAAAAGAAACAGGTAGAAATAAGGTGACTGGATACAGCATTGAGATGAAAAAGTAACCATCGTTTTTTGACAATATATTGATACCAATAAAAAAGCCCTATCAAGAGGGCTTTTTTATTGGTTTTTAACGGATACAAGGGCTGAGCAACTACTTTAATGTTTAAGCCGATGCTTCTTTATTTTCAATCGGGCATTGACCAATAACCGTTTTTGTTCCGTCAGCATCTAATTGCTCTAGCTTCACTGAAAACCCCCACAGCCGATACAAATGCTTCAGAACCTCTTTTTTTGACTCTGCCAGAGGTATGTCATTTTGTGGTACATATCGCAATGTTAGAGATCTATCGCCTCTGACATCTACATCGTAGACCTGTATATTGGGTTCGTGATTACTTAAATTATATTGAGCAGATAATGAAGAGCGCACATACTGATAGCCTTCATCATTATGAATGGCACCAACTTCTAAATGCGGTGACTTTTGCTGATCAACAATTGTAAATAGTTTAAAATCACGAATGAGCTTGGGAGATAAAAACTGGCTGACAAAACTTTCGTCTTTGAAGTTTTCCATGGCAAAGTGCAGTGTGTCTAACCAATCTTTTCCCGCGAATTCAGGAAACCATTGTTTGTCTTCATCTGTTGGGTTTTCACAAATACGACGAATATCCACCATCATGTTAAACCCCAGCGCATATGGATTAATGCCTGAATAGAACTTGCTATTATAGGGAGGCTGATAAACAACATTCGTATGACTTTGCAAAAACTCGAGCATAAATGCATCACTGACTTTTCCTTCATCATACAAGTGGTTAAGAATGGTGTAATGCCAAAAAGTAGCCCACCCCTCATTCATGACTTGAGTTTGACGTTGCGGGTAAAAGTACTGAGACACTTTGCGAACAATTCGAATGACTTCTCGTTGCCATGACTCAAGCAGAGGCGCATTTTTCTCAATAAAATACAGTATGTTTTCTTGAGGCTCACTAGGAAAGCGGATCCGCTTCACTTTTTCTTCATGTGCGTTAACCGGAATGGTGCGCCAAAGTTCATTGACTTGCGATTGTAGATAATCTTCCCGTTCTTTTTGTCTTTTTTGCTCTTCGTACAGAGAGATTTGTTGCGGTCTTTTATATCGATCTACTCCGTAATTCATCAATGCGTGACATGAGTCGAGTAAGTTTTCAACCTCGTCAATGCCATATTTTTGTTCGCATTCTGCAATGTAATTTTTGGCAAATAATAAGTAGTCGATGATAGAAGGCGCATCAGTCCAGGTTTTGAATAGATAGTTTCCTTTGAAAAACGAGTTGTGCCCATAACAAGCATGTGCCATAACCAGTGCTTGCATTGGTAAGGTATTCTCTTCCATAAGATAGGCAATACACGGGTCTGAATTAATCACTATTTCATACGCCAAGCCCATTTGGCCGCGTTTATAATTTTGCTCAGTTTGAATAAATTTTTTGCCATACGACCAATGGCTGTAGCCAATCGGCATACCAACGCTTGAATACGCATCCATCATCTGTTCAGCAGTGATCACCTCAATTTGGTTAGGATATGTGTCCAATCGATAGTGTTCTGCAACTCGCGCTATTTCGGCCTGATACTCCGCTAACATCTCGAATGTCCAATCAGGTCCGTCATTCATAGGGTTATAACTCATATAGTTCCCTCCTATAAAGGCTAAGCAGCGCCTTGTTGTTGACGATTCTTTTTAAATAGTTCTCTGAATATGGGGTAAATATCTTCAACGCTTTTAATATGTTGCATTGCAAAATTATCAAAAGAATTTTCAATTGCTTGATACTCTCGCCATAAACTTTGGTGTGCTCGGGTGGTAATTTCTATATAGGCATAATAGCGCACCGTTTTAAGCAAGTGATTGGTCATAATATCGGTGCAGTGGGGCGAGTCATCAGCCCAATTGTCACCATCGGATGCTTGTGCCGCATATATGTTCCAATCACCTTGCGAATAGCGATCTTTTACGATTTCGTCCATCAACTTAAGTGCACTAGATACAATGGTTCCACCCGTTTCCTGAGAGTAAAAGAACTCTTGCTCATCGACTTCTTTTGCTTGTGTATGATGGCGAATATAGACAACTTCGATATCTTTATATGTACGGGTTAAAAATTGATACAACAAAATATAAAAACGCTTTGCCATATCTTTAGTACCTTGATCCATAGAACCAGATACATCCATTAAACAAAACATCACGGCTTTACTTGTTGGATGCGGTTTTTTCTCATAATTTCTAAAACGCAAATCATAATTATCGATAAAAGGTACTGCGGCGATTTTACGTTTTAAATCGTCAATTTCTAATTCTAATTTGGATATTTGATGTTGTGGCGGCACTGGCTCATTCAGCAAATCTGCCAATTCAGTTTCAGCCTCTTTGAGCCTGCGGCGTTTACCTGCCGACATAGCCACTCGTCTTGCGAGTGAGCCTTGTAAAGAACGCACAATATCTAAATTGCTTGGCATGCCGTCATTACAAAACCCAGCCCGATGGGTTTTCATTTGTACAAGCTTGTCTAACTGACTTTGCTGTAAATTAGGAAGCTCTAAGTCTTCAAATAATAAATCAAGGTATTCGTCTTTCGATATCGAGAATACGAAGTCGTCTTGACCTTCGCCTTGATCACTTGCTTCTCCTTCACCAGCACCTCCACCTTGACCCGACGGGGGACGTTGTATTTTGTCGCCCGTTGTAAATTGGTCATTACCAGGGTGGATCATTTCTCGATCCCCCCCTTTACCTTGGTGAAAAGCGGGTTCACTCATATCTTTTTGCGGAATTGAAATACTTTCACCGCTACTCACATCGGTCACGCTTCTCTTATTAATTGCATCTGAAACAGCTTCTTTTATCTGTTTCTTATAACGCCTAATAAAGCGTTGCCGGTTAAGCGTGCTTTTATTTTTCCCGTTCAGGCGACGGTCTATAAAATGCGCCATAAATCACCCTCTCAGTCGAATTAATCTTATTGTGACTTTCTCACTCTTAGATACCATTCAGAGAGTAGTCTAACTTGCTTTTGGGTATACCCTTTTTCTACCATGCGATTGACGAAATCTTCGTGTTTCTTTTGATCTTCAGCAGAGGTTTTTGCATTAAATGAAATAACGGGTAACAAATCTTCAGTATTGGAAAACATTTTCTTTTCGATTACAGTGCGCAGTTTTTCATAACTGGTCCAAACTGGATTACTGCCATTATGATGTGCTCGTGCTCTTAAGACGAAATTAACAATTTCATTTCGGAAATCTTTCGGATTTGAAATGCCCGCTGGCTTTTCTATTTTTTCCAGCTCAGCGTTTAATGCCGAGCGGTCGAACAGCTGGCCTGTATCTGGGTCTCTATACTCTTGATCTTGAATCCAAAAATCGGCATAAGTGACATAGCGGTCGAAAATATTTTGGCCGTACTCAGAATATGACTCTAAATAGGCAGTTTGTAGTTCTTTACCAATAAATTCAACATACTGTGGTATTAGATAACCTTTTAAGTGACTTAAATAACGTTCTTGAATTTCGGCGTTAAATTGTTCACGTTCAATTTGTTGTTCAAGTACATAAAATAGGTGAACTGGATTGGCAGCAACTTCTGCATGATCAAAGTTAAATACACGAGATAATATTTTAAATGCGAAGCGAGTCGATAGCCCATTCATGCCTTCATCGACACCTGCATAGTCTCTATATTCTTGATAAGACTTTGCTTTAGGATCGGTATCTTTGAGACTTTCACCGTCGTACACTCGCATCTTCGAATAGATACTCGAGTTTTCCGGCTCTTTTACACGTGATAAAGAAACAAATTTTGCTAATGTTTCGAGTGTACCTGGCGCGCATGGCGCAGAGGCAAGTTCACTGTTTTCAATGAGCTTATCGTAGATCTTCACTTCTTCCGATACCCGTAAGCAGTAAGGCACTTTGACAATGTAAACACGATCTAAGAATGCTTCATTGTTTTTATTATTCTTAAATGTTTGCCATTCAGACTCATTGGAATGCGCTAAAATCATGCCATTGAATGGTAAAGCAGAAATACCTTCCGTGCCGTTGTAGTTGCCTTCTTGAGTGGCGGTAAGAAGTGGGTGTAGCACCTTAATGGGCGCTTTAAACATTTCTACGAATTCCATCAAACCTTGGTTTGCCAAGCATAGGGAGCCAGAATAGGCATATGCATCAGGGTCATTTTGTGCAAAGTGCTCTAATTTACGGATATCCACTTTACCTACGAGAGCTGAAATGTCTTGGTTGTTTTCATCACCAGGTTCTGTTTTAGCAATAGCAACCTGATCGAGTATGGACGGATAGCGTTTCACTACTTTGAATTGGCTAATATCCCCGTTGAATTCATGCAAACGTTTAGTTGCCCAAGGAGACATAACGGTCTTTAAATACCGAGGTTTGATGCCGTATTCTTTCGCGAGGAGCTCAGCATCCTCAACTGGGTTAAAGAGTGATAGCGGGTGGTCGTTAACCGGTGAGCCTTTGATAGCGTAAATTGGCACCTGTTGCATTAAATACTTTAACTTTTCAGCTATCGAAGATTTACCGCCGCCAACAGGGCCAAGCAAGTATAGAACTTGTTTACATTCTTCAAGGCCTTGAGCCGCATGCTTTAGGTACGCAACAATTTGCTCGATGGCATCTTCCATGCCATAAAACTCATTGAATGCTGGATAGCGAGCGATGACTCGATTAGAGAAAAGTCGACTGAGTCTAGCATCGTTTGAGGTGTCAATCATTTCAGGTTCACCAATGGCCATTAATAGGCGTTCTGGGGCACTGGCATAGGCTGATTTGTCGTTCTTACAGATCTCTAGGAATTCAGCGATACTGTATTCTTCTTCTTGAGCTGCTTCATATCTGGATTGGTAGTGTTCAAATATCGTCATAACGACCTCCAATAACCTGCTTAAATAAGGAAAGCTATTTAATCTTCAATGGGAAAGGTTACTTTTAAGTCTAGACGTGAAAATTAGAATTTGCCTAAAAATTCCAAACATTTAATGGAATAACATAATGGTATTCGCAAATGAAAAAAGGCGCTTACGCGCCTCTTTATTGCAAAAAAATAAACAGATTTTATTGCAAAGAATTATGCGAGGTTTGCGTTTGCAAATTCCCAGTTTACGAGTGCCCAAAAACCTTTAAGGTAATCAGGGCGTACGTTACGGAAGTCGATGTAGTAAGCGTGTTCCCAAAGGTCCACGGTTAAAATTGGTGTAACACCTGCTTCAGTTAACGGTGTAGCAGCGTTTGATGTGTTAACAATATCAAGTGAACCATCAGCTAATTGCACTAACCAAGTCCAGCTTGAGCCGAAGTTGTTAACAGCTTTATCATTAAACGCAGCCTGAAAATCTGCAAATGAGCCCCATTTTGCATTGATTAACTCAGCTACATTACCTGAAGGTTCGCCACCTGCATTTGGTGCAAGGCTGTTCCAATAGAACGTGTGGTTCCAGATCTGTGCTGCGTTATTAAATACGCCGCCTTCTGAATTGCATACAACTTCTTCTAATGATTTAGTTGCCAGTTCAGTGCCTTCAACAAGACCATTTAGTTTAACGACATAGGTGTTGTGGTGTTTGCCATGGTGAAACTCTAGTGTTTCTTTTGAAATGTGTGGCTCAAGTGCATCAATTGCATAAGGTAGTGACGGTAGTTCAAATGCCATTTTAATCTCCAATTGTTATTAAATGCCAAAATCGATACGAAACATAGCGCAGTTGAGTGCACTTTTCTATACGAGTTGGCTTTATAGTGATACTATAATTCCTGAGTATTTTACTCAAGTTTTGGCAAACAGCAATGGCGTTGCCTTATACTTATTTAGGAATCTAGCCCAGTCGATGTATTTTTATACAATTGCGCATCGGTAGGGTTTAAGCTATCGTCATTTTTGAGGTTAAAGATGGAAACCATTGATAAAATTAAAGAGCAAATTTCAGAAAACCCAATCCTTCTATATATGAAGGGATCACCGAAGTTACCAAATTGTGGTTTTTCATCACAAGCTTCACAAGCACTTATGGGATGCGGTGAGCAATTTGCTTATGTTGATATTCTTCTTAACCCAGACATTCGTGCTGAGTTACCACACTATGCAAATTGGCCGACTTTCCCGCAGTTATGGGTCGAAGGTGAGCTAATTGGTGGTTGTGACATTATTATTGAAATGTTCCAGCGTGGGGAGTTGCAACCTCTTATCCAAGAAACAGCGGCAAAATATAAAACACCAGAAGCAGACACTGCTGAATAACCAAGAGTGTTTGTACAGAAAAAACCGAGCCATGAGCTCGGTTTTTTTATTTTTAACATTGGCACGAATGAAGCGTATTTATTGAGTGTTGTATGTTATACCAAGTATTCACATATTCTTATCTGCATAATATTCATATTTTCTATTAATTATCTATCACAGTTATGATTGGGTGAATATATATTCACAATCTCGTATGCTTACGTTTACGTAAACTGTATCATTTCGTATTTTTAATTTACTTTTTTGTCATAATGACACTGGTGTCATGTTGGTTTTTTATTCTTTAAAGTCGATTTTAAAGGTTTTTTTACATTTTGGTTAACTTGTCTTACCAATGAGAAATATTCATGTTCGTGAATATATATTCATAAATGTATTGACTCAGTTTTAAATCCCCGCTAATTTTGAATATCGGCCAGTAATAACCGTCAGCAGTTTAATCCACTGGCAGGGGTAGCAAGGGGAGGAGTCCATGTTATATGACTCAGCACTAGAAAAAGACAATTGTGGCTTTGGTTTGATAGCGCACACAAGCGGTCAAGCAAGCCATAAACTCATTAGAACAGCGATCACAGGGTTGGATCGTATGCAGCATAGAGGTGGGATAGCCTCTGATGGGAAAACCGGTGACGGTTGTGGTTTATTACTACAAAAGCCAGATAGCTTTTTCCGTGCCATAGCAGCAGAAAATGATTGGCGCTTGGGTAAAAACTATGCCGTAGGCATGATGTTTTTAAACCCAGATAAAACTTTAGCAACGCGCGCTAAAGACGTTATTAATGAAGAGCTAGAAAAAGAAACATTAACCTTAGTTGGTTGGCGAATAGTGCCAACAGATCCTTCTATGTTGGGTCCGATTGCTCAACAACAGTTACCAATATTTGAACAAGTTTTTGTGAGCGCACCTGAAGGGTGGCGTCCAAAAGATCTTGAACGACGTTTATATATTGCGCGGCGTCGCATTGAAAAACGACTAGAAGCAGATAAGCAGTTTTATATTTCAAGCTTGTCGGGTTTAGTGACGGTTTACAAAGGCTTGATGATGCCGGTCGATTTACCAAATTTCTACTCAGATTTGGCTGATATGCGCATGACCAGCGCGATTTGTGTTTTTCATCAACGTTTTTCAACAAACACACAACCACGTTGGCCGCTTGCGCAACCATTTCGTTATTTGGCGCACAATGGTGAGATCAATACTATTACAGGTAATCGGCAGTGGGCGCGCGCGCGCGCATATAAATTCTCATCTCCTTTATTGCCAGACCTCCAAAATGCGGCTCCTTTTGTCAATGAAGTGGGTTCCGATTCATCCAGTTTAGACAATATGCTTGAGCTATTTTTAGCCGGTGGAATGGACTTATTTAGAGCGATGAGGATGTTGGTACCTCCTGCATGGCAGAAAAATAGGGCAATGGATGAAGATTTGCGCGCCTTTTATGACTTTAACTCGATGCATATGGAGCCTTGGGATGGACCAGCCGGTATTGTGATGTCGGATGGTCGTTTTGCAGCCTGTAACTTAGATCGAAATGGTTTACGCCCAGCGCGTTATGTTATTACACAAGATGGTTTTATTACGCTCGCTTCAGAAGTCGGTATTTGGGATTATGCTGCAGACGAAGTCGTTGAGAAAGGGCGGGTCGGGCCGGGTGAATTGTTGGTTATTGATACACTACATGGCAAAATTTGGCAGTCGGATGAAATCGATCAAGACCTTAAAGCACGCCACCCTTATAAAGCGTGGTTAGAGCAAAATGTAAAACGTTTGACCCCGTTTGAACAGCTTGACGAGCAGCAGGATACGGGTCAGCGCAGTTTTGATAAGGTGACGTTACAAACGCATCAAAAATTGTTTGGTTATAGTAATGAAGAGCTAGATCAGGTTTTGCGCGTGATGGGTGATAATGGTCAAGAAGCAACCGGTTCTATGGGAGATGATACCCCATTTGCGGTTCTTTCCGAAGGAACTCGTGCGTTATATGACTATTTCAGACAAAAGTTTGCCCAAGTTACAAACCCACCGATAGACCCATTACGTGAAAATCACGTTATGTCGTTGGCCACCTGTATTGGTCGAGAGCAAAATGTATTTAACGAGACAACAGGTCATGCTAAACGTCTCCAATTTGACTCACCGATATTAACATATTCAGATATGCAGCAGCTTAAAGAAGCGGATGATGCACATTATAGCGCTTGCTGTATTGATTTAAACTATGCGCCTGAAGAAGGCTTGAAAAACGCAGTTAAGCGGATCTGTGATGAGGCACAAAAAAGTGCTAAGTCAGGGTGTGTGATGGTTATTTTGAGTGATAGGAACACAACGAAAGATACCTTGCCAGTACCAGCGGCAATGGCTGTGGGCGCAGTACAGCAAAGGTTGGTCAATACTAATTTGCGATGTGATGCCAACGTCATTGTAGAAACGGGCAGTGCGCGAGATCCACACCATTTTGCGGTGTTACTTGGTTTTGGCGCTACAGCAGTTTACCCTTATTTAGCTTATGAATCTTTAGTTGCAATGTGTGACGATAAAGTCATTAAGAAAAGTTATCGGGAAGTCACGATATCGTATCGTACAGCGATAAATAAAGGGTTATACAAGATAATGTCAAAAATGGGCATTAGTACCATCGCTTCATATCGTTGTTCTATGTTATTTGAAGCGGTTGGATTGTCTAATGAACTCGTTGAACTGTGTTTCAAAGGGGTTGCGAGCCGAATTCAAGGTGCGTGCTTCGATGAATTTGAATCAGACCAAACAAAGCTGCACAAACTGGCATACAGTAAACGTAAGTTATTGAGTCATGGTGGCTTATTAAAGTTTGTTCATGGTGAAGAGTACCATGCTTATAATCCAGATGTCGTGAGTACGTTACAAGTTGCTGTACGCTCGGGAAATTATGCTGACTATCAAGTATATGCGAATTTAGTAAATAATCGACCGGTTACCAATCTACGAGATATGTTAGCGCTTAATATGGCACAACAGTCAGTCTCAATTGAAGATGTAGAACCTGCCACAGAACTTTATAAACGGTTTGATTCTGCGGCAATGAGCATTGGTGCACTTTCTCCTGAAGCTCATGAAGCTTTGGCAATTGCAATGAACCGTTTGGGTGGATGTTCGAACTCAGGTGAGGGTGGAGAAGACAAATTACGCTTTGGCACTGAAAAGAACTCGCGTATCAAGCAAGTTGCGTCTGGACGCTTTGGTGTAACACCTCACTATTTACAAAGCGCTGATGTGATTCAAATAAAGGTTGCGCAAGGGGCAAAACCTGGTGAAGGTGGACAGCTCCCAGGGGAAAAAGTTACCCCCTATATCGCTAAGTTAAGATACTCGGTACCTGGGGTGACGTTGATTTCTCCACCACCGCATCATGATATCTATTCAATTGAAGATTTAGCCCAACTGATTTTTGATTTAAAACAAGTTAACCCTAATGCGATGATTTCAGTGAAATTGGTATCGGAACCAGGTGTTGGCACAATTGCAACAGGTGTGGCAAAGGCTTATGCCGATTTAATCACGATTGCGGGCTATGATGGCGGGACAGGCGCTAGCCCACTCACTTCTGTCAAATATGCAGGCAGTCCTTGGGAGCTTGGGTTAGCAGAGACACAGCAGGCATTGGTCGAAAATGGCTTACGTCATCGTATTCGGTTACAAACAGATGGTGGTCTAAAGACGGGCCTCGATATTATAAAAGCAGCAATTTTGGGTGCAGAAAGCTTTGGCTTTGGCACCGGTCCGATGGTTGCGCTTGGGTGTAAGTACTTGAGAATTTGCCATTTGAATAATTGTGCGACAGGTGTAGCGACACAAGACGATACATTACGACAAAAGCACTATCATGGTTTACCTGAAATGGCGATGAACTACTTTAAATTTATCGCGCAAGAAGCGAGGGAGATCATGGCTCAGCTGGGAGTTACCAGACTGGTTGATCTGATAGGCCGAACAGATTTATTGGATATGATCGAAGGCAAAACAGCGAAGCAGAGTAAGTTGGACTTATCTGACTTGTTAGCGAAACCTAATAATCCAACAAATGAAACACTGTATTGTTCAGCCCCGAATATTTCACATTATCAGGGTAAGTTGAATGAACTGTTGTTAGACAAAGCAAAGCAAGCAATTATTAATAAAAGCGGTATTTCGCTAGTGAATCGGATTGCCAATACTGACCGTTCTGTCGGTGCGATGTTGTCTGGCTATATTGCCAGTATTCACGGAAACCAAGGAATGGCAGCTGATCCAGTTGCAGTTGAACTTCATGGCACTGCGGGTCAGTCATTTGGGGTTTGGAATGCGGGTGGCCTTGAGTTAACTCTTGTTGGCGACGCAAATGATTATGTTGGCAAGGGAATGGCTGGTGGGAAATTAGTCGTGCGCCCACCTATGGGGTCAAGCTTCGCAAGTCATCAAGCCACAATTATAGGTAATACCTGCTTGTACGGTGCAACGGGAGG
This sequence comes from Pseudoalteromonas sp. MMG012, assembly GCF_018100875.1. Lineage (NCBI taxonomy): Bacteria > Pseudomonadati > Pseudomonadota > Gammaproteobacteria > Alteromonadales > Pseudoalteromonadaceae > Pseudoalteromonas > Pseudoalteromonas sp. MMG012. The sequence goes on along the minus strand of NZ_JAGJEF010000009.1, from coordinate 38,682 downwards.
GAAATTATATGCTGCCGGCAGAGCTGGCGAGCGCTTTGCAGTCAGAAACTCGGGTGTCCATGCCGTTGTAGAAGGATTAGGAGATAACGGGTGTGAATATATGACCGGCGGTGTGGTATGTGTTCTGGGGCAAGTCGGCGTTAATTTTGGCGCGGGTATGACCGGAGGTTTTGCATACATTTTAGATGAAAGTGATGACTTTACTAAGCGTATCAACCCTGAGTTGGTGGAAGTTGTTAGTTTACAAAACTTAGTCTCTCATCAAGAGCATTTGCGCGGCATGATTGCTGAACACTTAGATTTAACGTGCTCTTCAAGAGCTGAGCAAATCTTAGCTAACTTTGAATTGTACTTACCAATGTTTAAGTTGATTAAGCCTAAATCTAGTGATGTTAATAGCTTACTTGGTCATAGAGCACGCAGCAGTGCTGAACTTCGTGTTCAGGCTCAATAGGGGGAAGTATGAGCGAAAATGTGTATCAGTTTATTGACGTACAACGAGTAGACCCGAGAAAAAAACCAATTTCTACTCGAAAGCAATCATTTGTTGAAATTTATGAACCATTCTCAACAAATCAAGTTAACTCTCAATCGGACCGTTGCTTAGATTGTGGTAATCCGTATTGCGAGTGGAAGTGCCCAGTACACAATTATATTCCACAATGGCTAAAGTTAATTCGTACCGGCAGGATAATTGAAGCGGCGGAATTGTCTCATAGAACAAATAGTTTACCGGAAGTATGTGGCCGAGTGTGTCCGCAAGATCGCTTGTGTGAGGGCGCATGCACACTCAATGAAGAATTTGGTGCTGTGACTATCGGTAATATTGAGAAATACATTACAGACACGGCATTTGCACAAGGCTGGAAACCAGACATGTCGTATGTTGTGTGGACAGACAAAAAAGTTGCTGTTATTGGCGCTGGTCCTGCTGGATTAGGCTGTGCAGATATACTCGTGCGTAATGGCGTTAAACCGGTGGTGTTTGATAGAAATCCTGAAATAGGAGGATTGCTAACTTTTGGGATACCATCTTTTAAGCTTGAAAAGTCCGTCATGGAGAAACGCCGAGAAATTTTCACTGAAATGGGCGTTGAGTTTAGATTAAATACCGAGATTGGCACTGATATTACCATGGATGATCTCCTTAGTGAGTACGATGCGGTATTTGTAGGCGTTGGGACATATCAGAGTATGCGCGGTGGTCTCGAGAATGAAGATGCGATGGGTGTTCATGATGCTTTGCCATTTTTAATAGGCAATACCAATCGTGTTATGAGCTATGACGAGTCTAAGCAACCTTATATTGATATGGCTGGCAAAAAAGTAGTGGTTTTAGGAGGGGGAGATACAGCGATGGATTGTGTACGAACCTCGGTACGTCATGGTGCTACAAAAGTCACCTGTGCCTATCGTCGAGATGAAGAGAATATGCCAGGCTCTCGACGTGAAGTAAAAAATGCCAAAGAAGAAGGTATTGAGTTTCAATTTAATGTTCAGCCAAAAGGGATAGTATTAGACAGTAACGGCAATGTGGCTGGTGTGAAAATGATTAAAACGCAGCTAGGTGATGCGGATGAAAATGGTCGTCGTCGGGCTCAGGAAGTGGAAGGCTCTGAACATGTTTTAGATGCTGATGCTGTGTTGGTTGCATTTGGATTTAAACCACATAGCTTAGACTGGTTATCACAGTATGATGTGCAAATTAATAGTTGGGGCGGCATAGAAGCACCGGAACAAGGCGCTTATACCCACCAAACTAGCAACCCAAAAATATTTGCAGGAGGGGACGCTGTGAGAGGCTCAGATCTCGTTGTGACTGCTATTTTTGAAGGGCGCAACGCAGCGGAAGGTATTTTAGATTATTTAGAAGTTTAGTTTGTACTACCCTGGAGACAATAAGGCCCTTAATTGGGCCTTATTTTTTGTATTCACAAATTGGCTTGGCTGGTACTGTTTGGTGCTATGCGCTTTGCACTAGGAGTAACTCTTCAGCACTGGCTTTTGTTGTATCACTTATTTTATTTCCTCCGATAAGCCGCGCTATTTCAGCAATGCGCTTAGAGTGTTCAAGGGCTTCCATAGAAGTAAACGTTTGCCCATTTTTCACTGTTTTTGCGACAAACTGTTGTTGATGTCCACTACAGGCGACTTGCGGTAAATGTGTTACACAGATCACCTGGGTAGAGTCTCCGAGTTGTCGTAGTAGTTTACCAACTTGTGAAGCTGTGGGCCCAGAGATCCCTACATCCACTTCATCAAAAATAAGTGTCGGTGTTGTCACTCGTTGTGCAATAATAACTTGGATTGCCAAGCTAATCCGAGAAAGCTCGCCACCAGACGCCACTTTGCCAAGTGGCTGTAAAGGTTGCCCTGGGTTTGTTGAGACTAAAAACTCAATGTTATCAAAGCCTGAGCTATTAGGTTTTTGTTGTGGCATTTGTTGTAGTTCAATTGAAAAACGACCATTGTCCATTGATAGCGAATGCATGCTTTGAGAAATTAAAGCATTGAGTTTGGCTGCTGCTTTACAGCGACTGTCGCTTAATGAACGTGCAGCGACTTGATATGCATGTAATGAATCTGCTATCTCTATTTCTAAGTCATCAATGCGTGCAGAATCTGAGCTGATACTTTGTAACTCATCGCATAACTGCTGATGAAACTCATACAGTTCCTGAGGTTTTATATGATGTTTTCGAGATAAGTCCATAGCTTGAGAAAGCCGAGACTCGACATCTTGCAGGCGCATGGGGTCTTGTTCGATATTTTCGCTATAGCTACGTAGCTCTCGACATGCCTCTTCAACTTGCACGGCTGCTTCATCAAGCATTTGTGCTATAGGTTCTAAAGCTTGGTCGTAACCAGTTAAATCAACAAATTGTTGCACACTTTGCTGTAACTGGCTTAATACTGTTTGTTCATCTCGTTCATATAAGTGTTGTAACTCTCGTTGACACGTCTCAATAATTGTTTGGCTATTACTGAGTTTACTATGTTCGACTTCGATAGCTTCATACTCATCCTGTGTGATTGCAAACTCGTTCAACTCGGCCACTTGATATTCAAGTAATTGCTGACGTGCGGCCTGTGCATGTTGTTGCTTTAGCAGCTCGCTATGCTCACGTTGTAATTTATTGAAGTGAATGTACTGAGTTCTGACTGCATTAATGAGTGGCGTGTGGCCAGCATAAGAATCCAATAGATGCAGTTGGTGCTCTGGTTTAAGTAGTAACTGATGGGCATGTTGGCCGTGAATTGAAATGAGGTACTGACCAAGCTCTCTAAGTTGGCTGGCAGTGACAGAAATGCCATTAATATAGCTTTTACTGCGGCCAGTTTTACTAATGACTCGACGTAAAATACAATCTTCATCGTCGTTGTTAAGCATATGCTCAGATAAAAACTGTTGTGCAATAGGAAGCTGGCTAATATCAAAATGAGCACTTATTTGTGCTTTATCGGCACTTGGACGAACCGCGGCAGGATCAGCACGTTCACCGAGACATAACGATAAGGCATCTATTGCAATTGACTTACCAGCACCGGTTTCACCAGTGATGGCAGTCATACCAGCGTGCCACTCGATATTGAGGGCACTTACGATAGCGAAGTCATTGACTTCCAAATTGGTTAACATACTGTGTATCCAAACAGTTATTTACTGTTAATTTATACAGTGTTTATAATAAATGCAACCTGAAAATAGATTTTATTAAGTCGTTAACCTAAATTATTGAGCTATAGCCGCAGCCTCTTGCGTGGTGTCTTTCTCTGTCTCTTGTTCACTCTCTAATTGCACAGCATCTTGGCCGTCAGTAGGCTCTTCACTTTGCGGTTTACTAGGGCCTTGGTCTGGGGTTTTTATCATGACAATTAATGCAGGTAGAATCTCATGATAGAATTCTTTATTAAAGGCAATCCCCGAGCTAGGGAGTTCAGCAACAAAATACTGTAACTGGTCGGCGAGCAAGTCAATATTGCCCGTTTCACGGCATTTGTTTAATTCAAAAACCACAGACATAACAAACTGCTCGGCAACACGCTCAAGTTGATCAAGATTTTCTTCAGTATGAGGCTGAACAACGAAAAAATTACCGACAATAGCGTTAATTTTAGGTGAGTATTTTGGACGCAGTGCTTTTGCGTCAACAAACTCTGCAGTTCTAGATTTAAATTGAGATGTGATATTTTTTAATCGGTCATTGAATATTTTTTTCTCAGCGTCTCTGGCCTTTTTACGATTATTTTCAATAACCACATAGACACCTAATAAGGTAATAAGTAAGACCAAGGTAGAAAAAACAATGTAGCTCATAATTCTTATAATTTCCTAATTTAGAAAAATGCTAATTTGCTATTGTGCGTCATCTCTATAGCATTAGTAAAGCCTACTACCCCAATTTAATTTTTGTCTAAGAACATTGTAGTAGGAATATGATTTCGGGTGGATTAAGCGTAATTTTTTATCTGCTTTTTTTATCACTACTTCATCACCGGGCAATACAGCCAGTACTACGTGACTGTCACAACTTACTTGTAAACTGTCAGTATTTGATAAACTTAGTTTGAGCCTGACTTGCTTATCTGCATCCACGACTAAAGGTCTGCTTGAGAGTGTATGTGGAAACATAGGCACCAACGCCATTGCATTGAGCTCAGGTGTTAAAATTGGCCCACCGCCTGATAATGAATAAGCTGTAGATCCTGTTGGTGTTGATACTATCAGTCCATCGGAACGTTGAGAAAACACAAATTCATCATCAATGAATGCTTCAAACTCAATCATATGCGCGACTTTATCGGCATGTAAAACCGCTTCATTAACCGCAGAATTAGCACTTTTTAATTCCGCATGGCGGTAAACTTCAACTTCGAGCAGAAATCGAGACTCGGCAATAAACTCACCTCGTAACACGGCTTCAAGACTGGCTTCAAACCCATCAGGGCTCAAATCGGTGAGAAAGCCTAAGTTTCCGCGGTTTACGCCAATAACAGCAACATCAAAGCGTGCTAATACTCTTGCAGCACCTAGCATATTACCATCGCCACCTACGACAATTGCTAAATCACATAAACGACCTAATTCGACAAGTTCTGTTAATGAATTGTTGTTTATGGCGTCAATTTGGGCACCGACGCGAGATTCTACTAAAACCTCGTAACCTAATGCTTGCAAAAAGGTATATAAGCGTTGTAATGTCAACGCGGCGCCTTCATGGCTTGGTTTGCCGATTAAACCTATGGTTTTAAAAGGTGATGTCATCTTTATATAGCCCTTGTTCTTTATAGCGCAAGACTAACTGAAATCTTTGCTACTTGAAACTGACAATTAACGTCACCATTAAAATAATATGAAAATTACAGCACGTGACCAACAAATCTTTACAGCCGTTATGAGTCTTTACTGCGATAGCGAAGGTAGTCCCGTTGCATCGAGTAAAATAGCCAAGCAAAAAGGCATGGTCGTATGTTCTGCAACGGTTCGAAATGTGATGGCAAGGCTTGAGCGAGAAGGGCTATTATATTCACCTCACACGTCAGCTGGCCGAGTGCCCACTGAGGCAGGTTTTCGATACTGGTTTGAGGAATTTTTTGAACTAACAAAAGTAGGGGCTTATTGGCAGCCACAACAAACGCAGCTGGTTGAGTTTGCCCATGGTTTAAGTCAAAAGTATCAAGTGTGTTGTTGTGTAGGCTTGCCGCAGGCGAGTTCTCGATTGGTATTTAGGGTTGAGGTTTTAGGCTTTGATAGTATGACTTGGCTTGTGTTATTGATTGATAAGGCAGGGCAGTCTCATAATATTTGTATTAGAAAGCCAGAAAACGATACCGATGCACTACGTTACCAATTTGCCGCGTGGATGAATACGGTATTTAGTCAACAAACGCTGATCGAAGGCCTTTATCGAATGAAGGCAATGGCAAACTGTGCTCCGCCACAGTGTCATGATCAACTGGCGCAATGGACTCGAGAGCTGAATCAACAGTTGGGTACAGATAATAGCATTGTCGTTGGAGAGCGATATTTATACCAAGGCCTTGAGCTCGAGGGAGAACTCAATATTGGGGTGCCATTTTTACATGAGGTGGAAGACCGGCTGGCATTCAAAAATGGCATATCAGTTCTCTATGCCAACGAACTTAACACTCTAAATATTGAAGACTCCTTAATCTTGAGTTTGCCTTACTTTACTGAGGGTGAGTATCAGAGTCGCTTTTGTATAATTTGTCCAGTATATGCGCCCATAGAAGCAATCATTGGAGAATTTTCTAAAATTGAGAGTTTTGGGACTTGAATCTAAGAATTCAATCCCCATAATTAGCCACAATTGTAAAGAATCGGAGAAGTTTTACATGTCTGAGCAAAATAATGCCACTGAACATGAGCAAGAAATTGTAGAGCCAGTTGAGCACGTCGACTCAGTTGAAGAAGTTGAAGTAAACGAAGTTGAAGCTGAACTAAGCCCTGAAGAAGAAATAGCGGGTCTATACGCTGAGCTTGAAGCAACTAAGCAGCAAGTGATTGATCAAAAAGATAGTGTTGTCCGTGCTGCGGCTGATATTGAGAATATGCGTCGTCGCGCAGCTCAGGATGTTGAGAAGGCACACAAATTTGCTTTAGAAAAGTTTGCAAATGAGCTTTTACCTGTCATTGACAATTTAGAGCGTGCGATTGAGTTTTCAGATAAAGAAAATGAAACGCTGAAGCCCGTTCTTGAAGGCATCGATATGACATTAAAAAGCTTTGCAGATGCAGTCGCTAAGTTTGGTGTTGAGACGGTTAACCCTCAAGGTGAAACGTTCAACCCTGAATTTCATCAAGCGATGTCTATTCAGCCAAGTAATGATGTTTCACCTAATACAGTACTTGCCGTTATGCAAAAAGGCTACACCTTAAACGGACGCTTATTGCGCCCAGCAATGGTTATGGTGTCTAAAGAAGCTGAATAAGTATTGAAAAAGATATATAACTAGGCCGGTTCTCCGGCCTTTTTTGTATCTGGTCAAAAACGTCGGTGTTGAATTTGACATAGCCCAGCGAGTATTACAGCTGAAAACATCAGTGCAGCGAATGGAATAGTATTTTGTGGTTGTATGAGCGCGAGAAGAGGACCTACTAATGTGCCACTGCCAAACCGTAGTGTGCCGATCACAGCGGTTGCCGTTCCCGTATGTTTTTCAAATGCAATTAAGATGAGTGCATCAGCATTACTTGCTGTGATCCCTAAGCTCATCATAAGCGGTGCAATTGCACTGGCAAGTACCCACACAGATACACCGTAAATACTAAGCACTAATACAGATATCCCTGAAACTAAACCAATTAATAGGCCAATATAGAGCATTTTTCTGGATCCAATCTTGGGAACGAGTCTGGTATTGAGAAAGTTACCAAACATCAAGGCAATTATATTCAGCGCGAAGAGCATTCCAAATAATTGCTCAGATACTTGATAGTAGTCTAGATAAATAAATGGGACAGATGTTAAAAAACAAAAAAAAGCAAATGATACGAGCATTGACGTTAATATATCGTGGCGAGATGATCTATTAGAAAAAACAGTCAGATAGTTGCGAGTAAAAAAATGAAGTGTCATTTTATCGTTTGTAAACCGAGGGACATCAATACTGACAGTGAGTGTAATGATAAGTATGGTAATAGCATACCCTGTTAATACAAAGAATATGGCACTCCAATGCCAGACAAGCATCAACACAGCACCGAGTGAGGGGGCAACCAGTGGGGCAACCATCATGATCATAGACACATACGACATGCCCTTGGCAGTGTTTTCTTTGTAATAATGTCTAATTACGCCAGGGACAACGACAGAGGCTGCGGCGCCAAAAAAAGCTTGGAGGATTCTTAATATACAAAAAACTTGAATGTCCTGTGTGATTGCAAGTGCTGCAGAGGTCATTGCAAAACCGAGTAACCCAATTTGAGTAAGACGAGTTCGTGAAAACCTATCGGCAAGTGGGCCAAAAACCATCATCCCAAGCGCATATCCACCTAAGTAACTGCTTAAAGAAACCTGAACGTTTTCCAGGTCGGTGTTAAGATCAGATGCAATCACCAACATGGCTGGTAAATATAAATCAATCGCCAGAGGTGTTAGTGCCACAATACTTGCGAGCAAAGGTAATAAGAATCGGCCGAGAGGGTGTTCTAGAGTCATTGGTTATGCTTCATTTTCACACGGTTTTCAATAATAACAAATTTTCCCTAAATTAGGTTGATATGAGGTGAATGGTTTTAAGGTTTTAACTTTTTGGCAATTAAAGATAAATTGGCGATTCAGGTGTCTGAATGCATAAAAAAGTATGAGCTTACCGCTTGAGTCAAATCATAGATGTTTTAAACTAGAGCAATAAATGACATAACTTGGATAATAATATGAAACAAATACTGTTGATCGTCGGAATTGTTTTAGTGATTGCAGGGTGTAAGACTTCACCGACAGGCCGGACTCAAATAGCACTTTATTCAGATCAAAAAATGAATGAAATGGGATCGGCGAGTTTTGAACAAATGAAGAAAGAGCAAACAATAGAAGATGATCCTGTAACAAATGCGTATGTAAAGTGTATAGCTAATCATCTTATTGCTGAATTACCCAGTAATTATGCAAACCAGCAATGGGAAGTGGTCGTATTCAAGGAACCAAGTGCAAATGCGTTTGCTTTACCGGGAGGTAAAATTGGGGTGCACACAGGCTTACTTAAGGTGGCAAAAAATCAGCATCAATTAGCAGCAGTCATGGGACATGAAGTTGGTCATGTAATTGCAGAGCATTCAAATGAGCGAGTATCTCAGAATAGCTTGTTGCAATTTGGTCTTCAAGCGAGTAGTACCGCGCTGCAAATGGGGAATGTTGAGTACCGAAATGCAATTATGCAGGGGTTGGGACTGGGTGCACAATACGGTGTGGCTCTACCATTTGGACGAACCCACGAAAGCGAAGCGGACGTAATAGGACTTGAACTCATGGCAAAGGCGGGCTTTGAACCTGAAGGGTCGGTAGCATTATGGGAAAATATGGAAGCGGCATCATCGGGGAACCGTCCACCAGAGTTTATGTCAACGCACCCAGCTCCACAGAGTCGCATTGATAACTTAAGCTCGAAAATGGGAGGAGCGTCACAATTAAAAAGAGCGGCATGGCAATTGGGTAAAAAACCTCAGTGCATGTAGGTTGAACTACCTTTAGAAATTTTACTTTGTACTTTTGTCAGCGCAACCTGTGCTTGTGTAAACTCAAATCGAGCAATGAGTGTTTTAAGTTCATCGAGTTCTTCGGAACTTAAATACTCATTGCAGGTTAATTGCAAAACAATATCAGAGGCATTGGTATCAAACTCTTGCAATGCTTGAGCAAGCTTTTCTAAAATTTGTATTGAGTCAGGTTCATGCTCTGTGCCCGTATTATCATGCAGCTGCTGAGCAATTATTCGAGGGCATAGTACCAGTGCTCTGCGAACAAACTCTATCATCGCGTCAATGTCATCTATGTTAACAGTCATCGTTTTTAACTGACTTTCTAGCGATTTTGCTTTGTCTGTAATGAAGTATATTGACAAGTTTGCTGCTGCGCCTTTAATAGCATGTAGGATGTTTGCGGCGAGATCATAATTTGCAATGGCGACAGCTTGCTTGAGGTTTATAAGTTCCTCCACTTGTTGTGATAAAAAGGTGGTGAGGATATTGAAATATATTTTTTTATTTCCAGCAGCGCGTTCTATACCTTCTTCAATGTTAATTCCATTTATAAGTTGCTCAGAGGATGCCTCGTCGAGGGTATCAAATGTAGCTTCATCTGATGATGAGATTTGTGTTTGAACTGTATTGTCAGGCTTTAGAGGAGAGGCATATTGTTGAATTTTACTTATCATTGTGGGCACATCGATGGGTTTTGCGATATGGTCGTTCATACCGGCGTTAAGGCATTGGGAAATATCTTCCTGCATTGCATTGGCAGTCATCGCGATAATTGGAAGATCACGTTCGTTTTTAAATTTGCGAATTTCTTGTGAAGCTTGAATACCGCCCATATTGGGCATTTGCATATCCATTAAAACAATATGGAAGATATCTTCTTTGAGTCGTTTTAAGGCCTCAATACCATCGTTTGCCACTGTAACGTTCGCACCATAGCTTGATAAAATTTCGACTGCTATCTCTTGATTTACAGGCTGGTCTTCCGCTAATAGTATAGTAATATCTGCTAAGCAATGAGGATGGCTGGCTATTTTGTTTTTCTGTGCGCTCTCGTGTGTATAAGTCCCTAAGCAACCGGCGAGTGTATCAAATAAATGAGAGGCGCTCACAGGCTTTAATATCACCCCATCAATTATTGACTTTTCGTGTTCTTTTAGCTCGAGTTCTCTACCATAGGCGGTTGTTAATAACACCTTGGTTTGATTGAGCAGTTGTCGTTTGTTTAGTATTTCAATGGCTGTCAGACCGTCTAACTCCGGCATCTGCCAATCTATAATCATAGCATCATAAGGATGCTTAGCTTTGATGATCATATTAATTGCATCGGTGGCATTGGATGCACAAGATACAGACGCATTCATGTTACTGAGCATGCCGAACAGAACTTCTTTAGCGTGTTCGTTATCGTCAACAATTAAAATCTTTCTAGGCCCATTGAGGCGGGGTACATCTTTGTTCGTGATTGTTTCATTGAGAGGAAACTCTAGCGTGAAAGAGAAAGTTGAGCCCTGACCATTAGAACTCTCGACATAGATCTCGCCTCCCATAAGTTTGACCAGTTGCTGTGAGATGGTTAAACCCAAACCTGTGCCGCCATATTTTCTGGTTATTGATGAGTCGGCTTGAGAAAATGACTTAAAGAGTTTTTTCTGTTGTTGGGGGTTCATGCCAATGCCGGTATCGATAACAGAAAAAGTGAGTTTTGAAATTTTTTCCGTTGTTTCAAGTTGGCGAATTTGGATGGTGACTGTGCCTTGGTCTGTAAACTTAACAGCGTTCCCAGCTAGGTTGATTAAAACTTGACTTAGCCTTAAAGCGTCACCTGTTAGGTCATTAGGAATGTGTTGTGGTACATCAAAAATTAACTCGAGCCCTTTTTCCTGTGCTTTGATGGCAATGATGGCTGTCACGTTATTTAAAAGTTTGTCTAACTCAAATGGGGTATTTTCTATTTCAACTTTACCCGCATCAATTTTTGAGAAATCTAGAATGTCATTTATTAGTCTGAGTAGTTGTTTTGCAGCCACATCGATTTTATGCACGTAATTATGTTGTTTAGGATTTAGATCCGTATTTAGTGCTAGATGAGCCATCCCTATAATCGCATTCATAGGGGTGCGGATCTCATGGCTCATATTCGCTAAAAACTCCCCTTTGACTTGTGCAGAACGGTCGGCCACTTCTTTAGACGCAAGCAGCTCTCTTTCTAGCTCATTTCTTTGCGTCACATCAAGGAACATACCCACAATACCAGCGACTTGGCCCTGGCTATCAAAGAAAGGGGCTTCATAGACGATGAGTTCAACGGCATTGTCGTGCCCATCTAGTGTAATGAGTTCGTAAACAACATTTATTTGATTTTGGAATATGGTTTGGGCTTGATCATAAAATAAGCTGGCGGTTCCAGAATCAAACACATCGTTAAGTGATGATCCGATAACATCGACTTCGAATTGATTGAGAAACTGTAAAAACGCTCTATTAACGCCCATGAATGTCCCATTTTCATCTCGGTAGTATGTGGGATTCGGAATTGCATTAACGATATGATGAGTAAGCTCTAGCTGTTGTGAGAGTGCAGTTTTAATTTCTTGTTGCTTTAAATTATGGCTGCTAATCTCCATCGAGACAGCAAGCTCACGACTAATTTGATCTAGTCCATCAAGTTGCTCATCACTTAATTTGAACACACAGCCAATGTATAAGATGCCTATACAGCGATCACTAACTAGCAGAGGTAATAAATGAATTTCAGCTAACTGTAGCGGCTGCTCTTCGAGCATAATGATAAAGTTCTGGTCAGTTGAGGATAAGTGTTGGCGTTGACTTGTTTTTACGGTTGCTTTTATATAAGGAGATGTTTCGTCAAAACAAGGTTTTGCTCCTGTAAAGTCGAACAATTGAAAGCGGTCTTCTTTAATGGTGAAAATACCACAACTTGGCGCTTGATATTCTAATGCAACAAATTGAAGTGACTCTTTAACCACATCATTAAATAGATTCTTTCCCCGTAATGACGTGCTGTATTTTTCGATGCTGCTTGCAGCATGAATTTTACGATTTAACTGGTTAAGTGTACTATTAAACTCGCGGGCTAACGTACCTAATTCACCGGGTAAATTAGGGGGAAGTTGTAAGGCATAGTTTTTTTTGTTACCAGACTCAGCGATGGCTTTATGTATTTGCCTCAACGGCAGGAAATAGCGAACTCTGAGCATGATGTAAGATATTAAAAACATTAAGAATATGAGTGTAAAACAGGCGATTAAAAGCATTTTATTGAGGTTGGTTTGTTGAGTTAACGCGTCTCTGTGAAGGCTTTTTCTTATGCCTATTACATTACTAGCATGGGCTATTGCATTCATGATTTTTGCTTTTTCTTTTAAATATGGTTGGCCAAACACAATATTTTGCGCTGCAATTTTCCCGCTGTGAGTGTCAGACGAAATAAGGGCAAATGCTTGCTCTTCGAGTTTCACTAATTGTTCTGATGTTTCAAGTGCAATGGTGAGGTTATATATTTCTTCTTGTTGAATGCCTGTGTTGGCCATACGCTCAATAATGGAAGGGTGGCTTTTCTCATCTAAAGAATTACTGAGGTGTCTAACAGAGCTTCTAGCTAAGTTATCCCAGTAATTAATAGGATCTTTTGGGGGGGCAAAGTAACCATTTCGAACGGCCAAAACATGATTGAATAAAATAAGCCATTGAGGTTCACCTGTTACTGAATAACTGCGCGCATAGCTTGTCAGTAAATCAGAACTTAACTTCAGCTCACTGGTTAAATTTTGTAATGTATTGATTGCGCTGAGGGTACGAATTTCTTGTTTTGATATATGAAAAGAGTACAGCATCGTGCTGAGCAACAGTATCAACAAAAAGCCCATTGAATAAAACAATAAGTTAACTAACAACTTCGCTCTCATTTAATAACTTTTACTTTTTAAATGCCCTGACCTAAACCATAGTCCGCAATACATTTTTCACAAGAAAACGATAAAGATAGCATGTACTGAGCAATCAGAATGTATTTGGCTATACTTCTATTCATTAGACTTAGGGAAATAGTATGTTTGATATATTAATAGTGGATGATATTGCGGAAAACCTGCAGGTGTTGCAGCTTATTCTTAAATGTCCACGTTTTAGAATTAGAGCGGCGACAAGCGGACATACGGCGTTGCAATTAATTGACAATCAAACCCCCGATTTAATTATCACAGATATTAAAATGCCGAAAATGAGTGGGGTAGATTTATGTCGAATATTGAAGTCAAATAAGGCCACATCACATATTCCAATTGTATTTGTCAGTGCATATACAGATACCGAAAATATTGTTGAGGCATTAGAAGTTGGTGGTGTCGACTATATAAGTAAGCCTTTTCGACCTGCTGAAATTAATGCCCGGGTAAATACTCAAATAAAACTGCTTGAAGTTAATGCGTTGCAAGTTAAACGCCAGCTGTCGGATGCATTGAACAAAATGGTGATAGGTGTCGCCCATGAAATCAATACGCCTTTAGGGACGGGGATCACTGCGGTTTCCCATTTGTTAGCTTTGACACGCGAATTAATAGATGCATTCGAACAACAAACATTATCACAAAACATGCTTTGTGACTCACTGATTCAGTCATGTGAGAGCATTAAGTTGTGCGAGAGAAGCTTAGGTCGAGTTGCTGAGTTTGTTAATTTACTAAAAACGATATCAAAAGCTGAGTCGCCAGCACAGCCTGGCCGGTGTGACTTTGTGGAAGTGATGGATCAATTGGTTTCACAGTATTGTATTGATGATACGGGCGTTGAGTTTAAATTGACTTCTCAAAGCAAAAATATGCCTATGTCTTTGGATGCCAATTTGGTGCAGTTAGTGATGAGCAACATTATAGAAGACTCAATCTGTCATGGCCTTGTGGATAAAAAAGGACCCATAGAGATTAAGTTTGCCGTGGATCATGAATTGTTAGAGATTCAATACTGCGATAATGGTGTTGGGCTTATTGACGTAACTGTGGATGAGTTACTCAAGCCTTTTGTTACATCTCGCCGTGGCAATTTAGGTCATGTAGGATTGAGTGCGCCTGTGGCAGCTAATATTATCAGTGGCGCATTAGAAGGTGAATATAGCGTAGCCAGTACGGAGCGTGGTCTGCAATGGGTTATTCGGTTACCCATTGTAAATTTGAGCTAAATCAAACTACTTGTATTACCTGAGCGCAAAGAGGACAAAAGTCCTTATCTGATTTGGCTTATTTATCTATCCTCGCGAGCAATGTTAGATTATTTAAATTGATCGCTTAAATGTATTATCAAGAGTGACCGGTTTATTACGCAACAATCTGGGTGGAACCATTATGCAACAACTACCAACAGTCGATTATCGTGCTCCTGATGCAGCATCTCAATTTGTCGAATCTCTACGCAATACAGGGTTTGGTGTATTAAAAAACCACCCAATTCCGCAGTCATTAGTTGAGTCGATTTATGAAAACTGGCAGGTGTTTTTCAATTCTGAAGAAAAACACGATTATTTATTTAATAAAGCAACCCAAGATGGCTATTTCCCACCGGATGTATCGGAAGTTGCTAAAGGTTTTACAGTAAAGGATATCAAAGAGTATTTTCATGTTTACCCTAAGGGCCGTGTACCTGCACAACTAGATGCAGAAATTCGCGAGTATTATAGGTTAGCGAATGAGTTTGCTGCTGAGTTGTTAAGTTGGGTACAGGCGCAAGCCCCAGAAGATGTTCGAGCAAAGTTTTCAATTGATCTTAAAGACATGATTGCGCAATCTGAGCAAACATTACTTAGAATCTTGCACTATCCACCAATGACAGGTGACGAAGAGCCAGGTGCAATTCGTGCTGCGGCGCATGGTGACATTAATTTACTGACAGTGTTACCAGCGTCTAATGAACCGGGTTTGCAGGTTCAGACCAAAGAAGGTGGCTGGTTAGATGTGCCTTGTGATTTTGGTTCATTAATTATTAATATTGGAGATATGTTGCAAGAAGCATCGGGTGGGTATTTTCCATCGACGATTCATCGTGTGATAAATCCAACAGGTAAAGGGTCATCAAAGTCACGTATTTCTTTACCGTTGTTTTTACACCCTCATCCTCAAGTGAAATTGTCAGAACGTTATACAGCCGACAGCTATTTACAAGAGCGCTTAAGAGAATTAGGCGTGAAGTAATTTTATCTAAGCTTAGAAACCCAATCAATTTGATTGGGTTTTTTTATAGTTATTTTGGTTTAAAGCATTGAGACTACTTGTCGACTCCGAGTTAGTTAAAACGGCATTTCTTTGGCTTATTTCAATAAATTAGGTAAATTTTCCCTGACAATAATGTCATTCTGTGCAATATTAGAATTTTTCAATGTGACGCATTTTTAAAAAAATATAATGACAACGCTGTCATTTTATGTGTAACATTAATTCAACATGACTGAACGCTCAGTAAATAAATAAATAAAATTGAGCAAAAACCCATTTTATAGAGGTCGCAACATGATGGCTAAACAGGTGCAACAAGACCAATTATATATAGGTATAGATGGCGGAGGAACAAAATGCCGCGCTACTATCTATTCTTTAGAGCATGGTGTGTTAGGCACTGGGCTAGGAGGTCCCGCAAACCCGTTGCACGGTCTTGAACGTACTCTAGAGTCAATTATGGTCTCTACCCAGCTTGCACTGCAAGATGCAGGCTTACATGTAGAGCAGGTTCACTCGTTAAATGCAGGTTTAGGTCTGGCTGGTGTAAATTTACCCGCTTTGTATGACAAAATAATGCAATGGGATCATCCATTCCAGCAAATGTTTTTAACAACAGACCTGCATACAGCTTGTATAGGTGCTCATGAGGGAGATGATGGCGCTGTAATAATAACAGGGACGGGGTCTTGTGGTTTTTCACTTGTCAATGGTCAAACAGTGAACTTTGGTGGTCATGGCTTTGCACAAGGTGATATGGGCAGTGGCGCGTGGATGGGATTAGAGGCTGTCAAAGCAGCATTACTTGATTTAGACAAATTAGGTGAAACAACGTTATTATCCTCAATGTTAACTCAGCATTTTAATACGACAACGGCTATGGGCGTTGCTGAACAAATGGCCGGTCAACCTTCGAGTAGTTATGCGAAGTTAGCACGGTTTGTATTTACAGCTGCAGAACAAGATGATGTTGTTGCACTCGCAATTGTAAAACAAGGTGCAGATTACGTTAGTAACCTAGCGCGGCGCTTGCTTGAAAATAATCCCCCCCGATTATCGATGATAGGGGGACTTGCTGAGCCACTGAATAAATGGCTAGCACCAGAGATCGCTAATAGAGTTGAATTACCGAAACAGCCACCAGAGATGGGGGCAATATATTTTGCTATACACTCGGTCGAGCAGCAATTAAGTGAGGTAAAATAAATGGGTAGACAATTGTACCGTGCTAACAAGCTCTTTGACGGTGAAGGTTTTCTTAAAGATGTCATTTTTGCAGTGGAGCATAATAAAGTAAGCTACCAGGTTGATGAATCGAGTCAGGATGTTATTGAACTAGATGGTTTGGTTGTACCTGGCTTCATCGATGTCCAAGTGAATGGTGGTGGTGGTGCATTTTTTAATGCCGCACAAACGACGGCGTGTTTAGGTAGAATGGTTGCTGCTCATGGTAAGTTCGGTTCCACGGCATTCATGCCCACTTTAATTACGGATAAAGTCGAAGTGATGGACAAGGCTGCTCAAGCAATAGCAGAAGCAATTGAGAATGGTCAGGCTGGAGTTTTAGGCATTCACTTTGAAGGCCCTCATTTATCTCATCCGAAAAAGGGAACGCATAGTGAGCAGTTTATTAGGCCTATTTCTGAGTTAGAATTTGAGATTTATGCTCGTCAAGATTTAGGTGTGAAAATGGTCACACTGGCACCTGAAACTGTACCATTGGCAGATATAGAGCGATTAATTAGCTTAGGTGTGAAGGTGTGCGTTGGGCACTCAAATGCAGATTTTCAGACGACGATGAATGCATTGCAAGTTGGTGTTGATGGGTTTACGCATTTATTTAATGCGATGTCACCTTTTACTTCTAGAGAACCAGGAGTCGTCGGAGCGGCCTTGTGGGATGATAATTCATGGTGTGGGCTTATTGTTGATGGGCATCATGTTCATAGCACATCAGCAAAATTGGCTCTTCGTACCAAACAAAGAGGCAAGATACTTCTAGTCACAGATGCAATGCCACCTGTTGGTACCGATGATATGGAGTTTGACTTCTTTGATGGCAGAAAAGTAATTCGTACCGGAGATAGGCTAAACTCTACGACAGGAGAACTCGCTGGTAGTGTATTAGATATGGCAAGTGCAGTACGTAATACGGTTGATTCTTTAGACGTGTCGCTCCCAGAAGCGCTAAGGATGGCTTCATTGTATCCTGCGCAGTATTTAAACCTAAAAAGTAAAGGACATTTACGTGAAGGTGCAGATGCTGATTTTGTTGTACTAGATGAACAGTTATTTGCGAAAGCAACATTTATTGCAGGAAGCCAGATTTAACACTCCCTGAGAAAAACCCCGCTGAAGTAATAGCGGGGCTTTTTTGTTTGTAAGGTATATAAAAATATGACAATAAAAACCGAAAAAAAGCGGTTGGCTTCGTTGGATGCGCTGCGCGGCATGGATATGTTCTGGATTTTAGGTGGACAATCAATATTTGCAGCGTTATTTGTACTAACGGGTTGGCAAGGATGGAAAGTATTTGAAGCGCAGACGCTTCATAGTGCTTGGCATGGGTTTACATTTTATGATCTGATTTTCCCTCTGTTTATATTTCTCTCAGGGGTAGCGATGGGGTTGTCTCCTAAACGTATTGACCATTTACCTTTTTCTGAACGCAGAGGTTACTACAACAAAGCGTTAAAGCGGCTATTTTTATTGTCTGCACTGGGGATATTATATAACCATGGATGGGGTACAGGTATGCCCGTCGCATTAGATGAAATACGGTATGCCAGTGTATTGGGCCGAATAGCAATCGCATGGTTTTTCTGCATGTTACTCGTTTGGCATACAAGTCTTCGCATGTTGGGTTGTATCGGGGGAGGAATATTGATTGGTTATTGGTTACTGTTATGTTTTATCCCTGTTCCCGGCGGTGTTGCGGGTGACTTATCGGCAGTAGGAAGTTGGAATGCATGGTTTGATAAGCACTTGCTACCTGGGATTAGCTATCAAGATCGTGCTGTAGACCCTGAAGGTGTATTGTCGAGTCTGCCAGCTATCGTTAACGCGATTGCAGGGGTATTTGCCGGACGGATAATTGCGCAAGCTCATACCGTAGGTCAATGGCATAGTGTTATCCGTTTACTCGGGCTTGGTTTAGTCGCCTTATTACTTGGCTGGGGTTGGAACATTTATTTCCCGGTTAATAAAGAGTTGTGGACCAGCTCTTTTGTGCTCGTAACAGTTGGCTGGAGCGCAATATTACTCGCAGGGTTTTATGTCCTAGTCGATGTATTTGATGGGCAACGCTTTGCGTATCCGTTTGTGATTATCGGTGCGAACTCGATTATTATTTATTTGGCATCTTCGCTTGTTGATTGGGCGTTCATCGCGCGCAGTGTTTTTGGTGGCGTAGTAACGGGAGCGTCAGAGGCATGGCAACCTTTACTAACGGTTTTGGCATTGCTTGCCGTGCAGTTATTGGTATTACATTGGATGTATCGTCGAA
The DNA here is from genome assembly GCF_018100875.1 of Pseudoalteromonas sp. MMG012. Taxonomy (NCBI): domain Bacteria; kingdom Pseudomonadati; phylum Pseudomonadota; class Gammaproteobacteria; order Alteromonadales; family Pseudoalteromonadaceae; genus Pseudoalteromonas; species Pseudoalteromonas sp. MMG012. Next base: position 19,733 of record NZ_JAGJEF010000009.1, on the reverse strand, counting down.
AAATCTTCGTTAGCGTTTAAATCAAGGCTCTGTGAAGGTCTTATAATGTCAGGCCTTCACAAGATTGAATAAGTAATTACAAAACTTTTTTCACTTTTACTTTACAAACGGTTATTTTCTGATAATAATGACAGCGTTGTCATAATGGTAATAGCCTAATAGTATGTATCCCAATTAGGTTTGATCTGACCTTTCTTTGATTGCACGCGAAGTAAGGTTCAGATCCCATTTTTCCTAATTCCCAAATCGAGCTCAAACTATGCAAATTGTTATTCTAAATGATGCGACTGAAGTTGCAGCCTATGGCGCAGATATTTTTACCGCTCAACTAAATAAAAATGCAAATTCCATATTGGGGTTAGCAACAGGCTCTACACCTGTCGCTTTGTACCAGGCACTAATTGAGCGAAATAAAGCAGGTGAAATGAGTTTTAAAGGTGTGACCTCATTCAATTTAGATGAGTATTTGGGCCTTGATGGTAGTCATTTACAGAGTTATCGTCACTTTATGAATAGCCAGCTTTTTGATCATATCGATATCGATAATGCGAACACCTTTGTGCCTCCTGGAGATGCAAAAAATCCCGTTTCGGCATGTCATGAATACGAAGAAAGAATAGCGCAGAAAGGCGGCATCGATATTCAATTATTGGGTATTGGCCGTAACGGACATATTGGTTTTAATGAGCCTTCATCAGGTTTGACCTCAAGAACACGAGTAAAAACGCTTACGAAAGCAACAATTGACGATAATGCGCGTTTTTTTGGCGTAGATGAGTACCAGCCACATCTATCGATTACGATGGGTATAGGGACTATTTTAGATGCCAAAAAAGTGGTGCTATTAGCAACAGGTGAGAACAAAGCGGATGCGATTCAAGCCATGATTGAAGGGCCACTTACAGCAGCATGTCCAGCTTCAGCTCTACAAATGCATAGAGATGCAGTGATTGTGATTGATACAGCTGCGGCAAGCAAACTCAAAGACATTGAGTTTTATCAGCACATAGAAGCCGAAAATCAAAAACTGCAAGCATACCTTGCCTCGTTATAGCACAATGAAATACATGAGAACTTAAGCCCGAAAGGGCTTTTTTTTTGCTTGAATTTTCGACTTTACACAAGAAACTCTTAATTATTAAATTATTTATAGAGGGGTGATTAAAAGTTAGTGGGTTGAAATGGTTTTGCTTTATCTTTGCTTATGTTAGTTTTGAGCAAAATAATATACAGGGAATAGATTGTGCTACATTACACACAAATGCATTTGAATCGCGCTTCCAGTGAGCGTAAAAGTAACGACTGGATAATTGCGCAAATGCGTAGTGATAGCCGCTGGTTGTTAATAGATGAGGATAAAAATCTAGTGGATCCTCATGCATGTGAATTACTGACATTGTCGTTTGAGCAAATTAGGGCATTAAACCTAGATAATGCTATTTTTCTGGGTGTAAGTGATGAGAAAAGTTATTTCGCATTGGATATAACTCATGAGAAAAACAGACATGCAATTAAATTACCGGATAACGGTGAGTTTGTGGATATGCGCCAAATTGGTCCTAAGCTCACAGCAAAAATGGGTTCAGTAGGAGTACTCGCGAAAGGACTGTGCTACTGGCACAATACCCATAAATTCTGTGGTAGATGCGGAACAGAAAATCGTAGTGTTGAAGCTGGCCATGCGCGTAAATGTCGCAATTTAGATTGTAAGCACATGACTTTTCCAAGAACAGATCCTGCGGTGATCATGCTGGTTACGCATACCTTCAATGATGGTATCGAGCGGTGCCTACTCGGGCGGCAATCACAATGGCCAAATGGCGTGTATTCAACGCTTGCGGGTTTTGTTGATCCTGCTGAAACATTAGAACAAGCAGTGATTCGTGAAGTGAAAGAAGAGGCTAACATTGATGTTAATGATGTCAAATATTTAGCATCTCAGCCATGGCCATTTCCAAGCTCATTAATGCTGGGTTTTATTGCTCAAGCAACGACGATAGACATTGCGGTTGAGCAAGACGAATTAGAACATGCCCAATGGTTTTCCCGCACTGAACTTGATGCATTTACAGAGTGGGGAGATGACGGGCCAGGATTTAAGTTAACGCGTAAAGACTCTATATCTCGCTACCTTATCGATTATTGGCGAGCATCTTAAAGGTTTAATATATGAAGAAAAATACCAAACTGATTAGTTCTGGTCGCAAGAGCCAGTATACACAAGGGGTTGTCAATCCGGTTGTACAACGTGCTTCTACCGTGGTGTTTGATACTGTGGAGCAGCTACAGGATGCGGTTAAAGGCCGAGGAAATCGAACGCTGTTTTATGGTCGACGGGGTACGAATACACATTATGCGTTGCAAGATGCGGTTATGGAGTTGGAAAATGCGGCAGGGTGTGCGCTTTATCCGTCAGGTGCAGCAGCGATTAGTCAGGCGTTACTGTCATTTTTGAAGTCAGGCGATCACCTATTGATGGTTGATACTGCATATGAGCCGACCCGGGATTTATGTGACAAAATTCTATTAGGGTTAGGCATTACAACGACTTACTATGATCCTATGATTGGTGCAGAAATTAAAACATTAATACAGCCTAATACGCGCGTGTTATTTTTAGAGTCGCCAGGTTCAATTACAATGGAGGTTCAAGATGTACCAAGTTTAGTCAGTGTCGCTAAGCAACATAATTTAATTACGATGCTAGATAATACCTATGGTAACGGTTGGCATTATAAGCCACTAGACCATGGAGTAGACATTAGCATTCAAGCTGCAACTAAATACATCGTGGGTCATTCTGATGTCATGATGGGCGTGGCTGTTGCCAATGAAGCACACTGGCCGACTTTAAGGGAGCACTCCTATTTACTTGGTCAATGTACATCTGCAGATGATGCGTATTTGGCTTTGAGGGGCTTGCGCACTATGCCAGTTAGGCTGGCGCAACATGAAAAGGCTGCACTGCAAGTGGCTAATTGGCTAGTTGCACATCCTTTGGTAGATCATGTCCGTCACCCTGCACTAGAGAGCTGTCCAGGCCATGAGTTCTTTAAACGTGACTTCTCAGGTAGCAATGGATTGTTCTCATTTGTAATGAAAAAAGGCTCGCAAAAAGCCATTAATGCGTTTTTAGACTGCTTACATCACTTTAAAATGGGTTTCTCATGGGGTGGATTTGAAAGTTTAGTAACGGCCAATAAATCCATGGCGGCATTACGTTCGGCCACAGGCTGGCAAGAGGGTCCCATCATTCGTTTGCATATTGGTTTAGAAGATGTAGAGGACTTAATTGCAGATCTTGAAAAGGCATTAACCGTTTACGATGCGAACTGTTAAATATATTTCTAAACAAAAAAGCCGCTAAATGAGCGGCTTTTTTTGTTTTAATGTTTCGTTCATATTGAGCTAGCTTAAAGAGACTTATGGTCTTCCAAGGCTTTTGCTGCATTAGGGTCGTTAAATATCTCTACTTCGAACTCTTTCTCCGACTTAGCAACCACACAGGTCACCATACAATCACCGGTAACATTCACGGCTGTTCTGGTCATATCGAGTAAGCGGTCAACCCCCATAATGATCACAATTCCCTCTACAGGCAAGCCAACTTGATTGAGCACCATTGCAAGCATTATCAGGCCGACACCAGGGACACCAGCAGTACCAACTGATGCCAATGTTGCGGTCAGTATAACCATTAGATAATCGCTTAGAGTTAAATCGACAGCAAAAACTTGCGCAATAAACACTGTTGCGACCCCTTGCATAATGGCAGTACCGTCCATGTTAATTGTGGCACCCAGTGGAACAGTGAAGGATGCGACAGAATTATGAGCACCGAGCTTCTTGGTTGCTGTTTCAAGCGTGATAGGCATGGTTGCAGATGAGCTTGATGTACTAAATGCAAATAGGCAAGCATCTTTCATTTTGCGCAAAAACGTAATTGGGTTTAGCCCAGTTAAGACTTTTAGAATGATTGAGTAGTTGATAAACCCATGTATGAGTAATGCAGCAACAACCACAAAAAAGTACTTAGCCAAAGCATAAATTAAGCCTATGTCTATGGTTGTGAAAAGTTTAGCCATTAAGCAGAAAACACCGTATGGCGCTAAGTTCATTAATAATGTCACAAGTTTTAGAATCACAGTGTTGAGATCATCAAATACCGCACTAACACGTTTGCCAGCCTCGCCACTTAAAGCCATGGAAATACCAAATAGCAATGCAAACACAATGACTTGTAACATGTTACCTTCAGCCATCGCATTAATTGGGTTGGTCGGAAACATGTTAATGATGACTTCGACCAAAGTAGGCGCTTGCTTTGCGTCAAAGCTAGCATTGGTAGGAATAGCATGACCAACGCCAGGGTTCACCAATAGCGCTAAGCTAATCGCAACCGTGATCGCGACTGCGGTGGTAATTAAATATAGCCCGATTGACTTGCCTCCAAGTCGACCTAGCTTTTTAGGGTCGCTTAAACTGCATGTGCCACAAACCAAAGAAATAAAGACGAGGGGAACCACAAGCATTTTTAAGCTGGCGATGAAGATTTGTCCACCAATATGGAAAAAGCCGTCAACAAACACACTTTTTATGGGGAAATCAAATAGACCGAGGGGAATAAAAAGTTCCTTCTGGTCGCCTAATAAGGCCTGAAGCAGTAAACCAACAGCCACACCTGCGATCATACCAATCATGATCCGTGTGGTTAAGCTCATTTTATTATTTATTTGCATAACTTAGGTTACTAAAGTAATCGAAAATCAGCATAGCCTAACAGGCTGACCGCGCAAGGCCAAAATAAATCGACAATTTATTGATAAAAAACTGTGATTTTTTGAACCTTTCTAAGGTAGTATGATAAAAAATTACAACTTTAAACTTAGCTAGGGAGAGGGTTTAATGCCTTTAATGCGCGTATTTAGCATTATAATGCTTAGTTTGTGGCTTACTGCTTGCGGTGGTGGTGGCTCAATTGAAAAGAATGATAATAGTGGTGATGGTGACACATCTGAATATCTATTTACACTTAGTGGGAAGAGCAGTAAAACCAATAACGAGAGTAATTCGGTATCTGTGGATGCACCATTAAATGTGACGGCAGTATTAACCAAAGAAGGTATTGTTCAAACTGACGCAAGGGTCACCTTTACCACTAACCAGTTTGCGACCATGACCCCCTCCTCAGGGACTGTACTGACCGATCATAATGGTGCGGCCGTTATTACTTTGGCGCCTACGGCAATCGAAGGTGCAGGGCGAGTGACTGTATCGTTTGTTGCAGCAGATGAAACGGTCACGGGTTTTTTTGATTTTAACTCAAGCGGCGGAGGCGGAACGGATTCTGGTGTGTCAGGAGATGTGACGTTAACGGTTTCAGTGGTGGATAAAGCGAATCTCCCTTTCACTGAAAGCAATCCTGTAACTCAAGACAATCCTGGGTTTATTAGAGCGACGTTGCAAAAAGACGGCAATGCTTTGGCGAGACAAATTGTATCATTTTCAACAGAGTTCACAGGTGAAATTAAAAATGGCACGGAGCGAGCGATTACAGATGAGCAGGGTCTGGCAGTACTTGAACTCGGCAGTGGTCAGTCAAAAGGAGCTGGTCGAGTAACGGTCACTTATCAAGATACCAGTACCAATGAAAGTATCAGTAAGTCGGATGTGTTTTTCTCATCTGGAGACACTAATCTTGAAGATGATACGAAATTTTTACTCGATGTTAAATTATTAACGGGGTGTAATGCTAATTGGGATGCTAACCGTGATGAGGTTTTAATTGACCCGTTAAATACAGCATCGGGTTGTCAAGTTGTAAACTCTATTTCATCTAATGATTTGGCAGATATATATATACGTTTAACTAGCGCGCAAACAGGCGACGGTGTCGCGGTCGGTTTGGTAAATGTAGAAACAGGGTTAGGAACAACCTTACCTTCGTCAGGCAATGCGTTAACAGACAATTTTGGCGTGGCTTTGTTAAAGCTACAACCAGGCAATGAAGGCGGTGCAGGCACTCTAAAAGTGACGTCAGCGCAAGCTGACAATGTCGAAGGTACCATTAATTTCTCTGTGGGCATCGCCGACCTGGAATTATCTATCGACAACGGCTTGCCGATAGAAAACGGCAATGTGGTTTCGCTAAATGCAGGCGGCAGCACTGTTATAAGCGTCACGTTGCGAGACGAATCAGGCAGCCTTTACAATATACCCACTGATGTGGAGTTTTCATCGACGTGTGCAACAGCAGGCCAAGCAACTATAGATGCTATGGTTAAGTCTGCTAACGGTATTGCAAGTTCTACTTATCGCGCAGTTGGGTGCCAAGGTAATGACGATGTCACGGTTAACGTACAAACTGGCGGTAAAAACTTCAACATACGTACGGTTATTCCTGTGCTATCAGCGCCAGTGCAAGCCATTAAATTTGAAAGTGTCACGGAGCAATTTATAGCCCTTCCACCAGGTGAAGGGGGGATCCCAACTCAGTCTATAGTAAAGTTTACATTACTTGATGAAGATTCGTTAGCTGTACCTAGAGCGCGAGTTGATTTTAAATTATCGGATAATCAAGGGTTGGCAACGCTCACGCAAAGAACCAGTAATACCAACACAGAAGGCTCAGTGCAGACCACCGTTAAGTCTGGTATTGTGCCTGGGCCTTTGGTAGTACGTGCTTGTTATATTCAACAAGCTGATCTAGATAAATTGGCAGTTTCGGCCCCAACTGACGATTATTCTTGTTGGGCAGAAGATGTTGAACTTTGTAAAAATAAGCCAGCTGATGCGGTTTGTCCAACTGGAACATTGCATTTATATCCATTGTCAAAGCAAGTTTACAGTGTCTCTTCCCAAATAATATTAAGCTCTGGTGTGACAGATCAGAATACATTCGATGCAAGTGCGGATATTCTTAATAGTAACTCGTTAAATCACAATAATGTTATTTCAAATATCACGGTATTCTTTGGTGATCAGTTTAATCAATTTAATGCTGATGGTGTAACCGCAACGGTATTAGCCGAGCAAGGGGCAATAGGTAGCATTGATGGGACAAATACCTTTCAATGTATCACTGATAATGCATCGTGTACGGTACAATGGCGTAGCCAAGGCGATAGGCCATTTACTGATGCGAAATGGGGAAATCGCATCGGTGCGACTAACCCAAAAACGGGTGAAATAAACTGTGATCTCTATTTTGGTACCGCAGCCCCATGTTGGACTCGTATACTTAGAGCCAAAAATGACCCCAATGGTGTGGTGATGGGAGGGCGTGTCAGTATACTTGCGGTTGCTAAAGGACAAGAGAATTTTCGTGACGAAGAGTCAGACGATCCGTTGGAAGTAGACGACCCCGTGGTTCGTAGAAATGGTTTATTTGACATTGGTGAGTACCGCCAAGAGTTTGATTTAAGCGAAGCTTTCTTAGACACAAACGAGAACTCTGTGTTTGATAAAGAAAACTGTAGCCGTAATGGTACAGGCCCTTGTACGCCTACTACAACGAAAAATGGGGGGCATGATGATGATTGGCGAGATTTGAATAACAATGGCGTTTTTGATTTTGCCGATGATAAATATAATGGTTTGTTATGCTCGGAAGCTGCACAAGCTGCGAATGAATGTACACGAGATTTAATAGAAGTACGTGATAATCTTGAACTGGTTATGTCTGGCGACGTTCCTTTTGTGAGGTTTTCAGTTCCTTTAACACCCATCTCTGGTGATACACAACCACATCAAATTTACGTTCCAGCAGGTTGCCCTGCGGTATCTTTTGATAGTGCCTCAGATAAAGCTGGGTCTTTAAAGATAAATCTTGAAACGTCAGATAATGACAGTTTTTGTGATGTTAGTTTTATCGATTTATCGACTTCATTGATTGACGATCCGAATAGCTCAGATCCTGATGATATGGTTGACGAGGGTATTCCTGGACTTGAAGTTCGTATTCATTACTCTGATGAATTTGGTAACCCGCTACCTGCTGGGACAGAGGTGACAATATCAGCGACAAATGGAGAGTTGACCATTATTGAGCACAGTGAAGTGATCCCTAACACCAATGATGATAGAACTATGTACTCGATAGTATCTATTGCTCAAGAAGTTGAGGGTAACAAAAAAACCAGAGGGTCACTTGCAATTGATTTTTTATTCAAAAATGGTGATACCGAGACAAAGGTGACTAAGTCAATTCTCATAGAAGATAATAGATAATTGCAGTTTCTTACAAATGCCAACCAGTCAGGTTGGCATTTTTGTATCTATTCCTTTATATTGCGCAGCTTAATTTAGGGTTTATAGTTTTTGAGTAAAATTGCAACAAAAGTTGTGTAATTAATCAGTGATCAGCTAAAAGATTGTATTTAAAGCTTGTAACAATAGGTGTTTGTAGATATACCTATAAATATTAGTCGTCCGTGATGGGCAAAAACGTAGACAAGAACGGTCAAAAATAGGCAGCTATGGGCAAATCGTTAGTAATTGTAGAGTCTCCCGCAAAGGCTAAAACAATTAATAAATATTTAGGTAAAGACTTTATTGTTAAGTCGAGTGTCGGTCACGTACGGGACCTGCCGACGTCAGGTGCAGGTAAAACCAAAGGAGTTGCCACCAAAAGCCCTGCGGAAGTGCGCAAAATGGCGCCAGAAGAAAAGGCCATTTACAAAAAAAACAAAGATTATGCGAATCTTGTTGCACGCATGGGAATTGACCCAGAAAAAGGCTGGGAACCTCATTACGAGGTACTACCGGGTAAAGAAAAGGTAGTCCAAGAATTACAAAAACTCGCTGAAGACGCTGACCATATCTATCTCGCAACCGATTTGGATAGAGAAGGGGAAGCCATTGCATGGCACCTCGAACAAATTATCGGTGGTGAACCTGAAAAATATAAACGCGTGGTGTTTAATGAAATTACCAAGAATGCGATTCAGCAAGCGTTTGAGGCACCTGGTCAGTTAAATACCGATATGGTTTATGCACAGCAAGCACGTCGTTTTCTAGACCGTGTTGTTGGCTTTATGGTCTCACCACTATTGTGGCAAAAAGTGGCGCGCGGGTTATCGGCAGGACGAGTGCAATCTGTTGCTGTGAGGTTGTTGGTAGAGCGTGAACGCGAGATCAAAGCGTTTATTCCTGAAGAATTTTGGGATATTCATGCAGATGTAACTGCCAGTACGCAACCAATTCGATTGGAAGTGACCAAGTTTCAAGGTAGTGCATTCAAACCAGTGAATGAACAGCAAACGGCTGCTGCGGTCACTGTGCTTGAGAAAAGTGATTATAAAGTTGTTAAAGTTGAAGAAAAGCCCAGTAAAAGTAAGCCAAGTGCGCCTTTTATTACTTCAACAATGCAGCAAGCCGCCAGTACGCGTTTAGGATATGGCGTAAAGAAAACCATGATGCTGGCACAGCGTTTGTATGAAGCCGGTTATATTACGTATATGCGTACTGACTCAACAAACCTGTCGAATGATGCTGTGTCTATGTGTCGCGAGTATATTACGGAACAGTTTGGAGATAAGTATTTACCAGCTAACCCGATTAAATATAGCGCGAAAGACAACGCACAAGAAGCACACGAAGCGATACGTCCATCTAGCGTGACGGTATTGTCAGGCCATGTTGAAGGCGTTGATGCTGATGCCAAAAAACTGTATGAGCTCATTTGGCGTCAGTTTGTGGCATGTCAAATGACGCCTGCAGAGTATGATTTAACCACGATGTCTGTTGCCGCAGGTGATTACACATTAAAGGCCAAAGGCCGAGTGATGCGCTTTGATGGTTGGACTGCGGTTCAGCCTTCGGTGCGTAAAAAGAATGAAGAAGATCAATCATTACCAGCAGTTGCTGTTGGCGATGAGATTAATTTAGTCGCGTTAGATCCGAAACAGCACTTTACTAAGCCACCGGCACGTTTTAGTGAAGCAAGTTTAGTAAAAGAGCTAGAAAAGCGCGGCATTGGTCGCCCTTCAACCTATGCCGCGATTATTTCAACCATTCAAGACAGAGGGTATGTGCGTGTTGAGAATCGCCGTTTCTTTGCTGAGAAAATGGGCGAGATAGTGACAGACCGTTTGGTTGAAAACTTTAATGATCTAATGAATTTTGACTTTACCGCAAAAATGGAAGGTCGTTTAGATGATATCGCAGAAGGCGAGCGTGTTTGGACGCAAGTGCTCGATAAGTTTTATGCAAACTTTTCTCAGCAGCTAACAACAGCTGGTGGTGAAGAAGCAGAAGGCGGTATGCGTCAAAATGTCATGGTTGAAACTGATATAGACTGCCCAACGTGTGGCAGAAAAATGGGTATTCGTACTGCGTCTACAGGCGTGTTCTTAGGCTGTACAGGTTATAACTTACCACCAAAAGAGCGCTGTACAACGACGATGAACTTGGTGTCTGGTGATGAAGCCGTTGCAGCTGATGTGGAAGATGTTGAAACCGAAACCTTAATGCAAATGAAGCGTTGCCCAGTGTGTGAAACTGCGATGGATTCATATCTTATTGATGAAACACGCAAGATACACGTTTGTGGTAATAATCCGGCATGTGACGGTGTGGTTGTTGAGCAGGGTACCTTTAAAATTAAAGGTTATGACGGTCCAGTTATCGAGTGTGATAAATGTGAATCAGAAATGCAATTAAAGTCAGGCCGTTTTGGTAAGTACTTTGGATGTACCAATGAGGAATGTAAAAACACTCGTAAATTGCTTAAAAGCGGTGAAGCTGCGCCACCAAAAGAAGATCCTGTTCATCTACCTGAATTGGAATGTGAAAAATCTGAAGCCTACTTTGTGTTGCGAGATGGCGCATCGGGGATCTTTTTAGCGGCGCATACATTCCCGAAATCTAGGGAAACCAGAGCCCCTAAAGTCGCTGAACTTAAGCGTTTTAGAGATCGGATCTCACCAAAGTTTTACTATTTGGCAGATGCACCTGAACAGGATGATGATGGTAACTTGGCTGTTATTCGTTATTCTCGAAAAACGAAAACTCAATATGTTATGACTGAAGTTGAGGGCAAAGCCACTGGTTGGAAAGCGACGCTTGATAAAGGTAAGTGGGTGATCGAACAAAAAGTGACTAAAAAGAAAAAGAAGTAATTTTAGTCATTAAAAAATAAAGCCGGGTTTATCCCGGCTTTATTGTATCTGATATAGGTTGGCTTTTGGCAATGTATTAAAGTGCAGAGTGAGAAAAAGTGCGAGGAGCTTTGGGTGGTTAAAAGCGAGGTGCTTAGCTATCAAGTTGACATTGTGCAGAGGCATCATTACTCTCATGTTTCTGTAATGATACACAGACCAAAACTAAAGCCAACTAAGCTGATGTTTAATGCAATTAGGAAAAATTAATAATGCATTCAGTAAAAAAATTCAAATTAGGTCTAGCACCGTTATCTATACTTTTTACCTGTTTAGGTATGAATGTGGGTGTGTTAGCAGACACGCATATTGACGAAAAGCCAACATTAACACCGTGCTACGTAGAAAATCTCGCAGATAGGTTACTGTGTGGCAGTATTAAACGACCACTCTCAGATGATAAGTCAGATGCTGGCGAAATTGACATTCATTTTGCAATTATTCCAGCAATTAAACAAAGTAACCCCACGGAAGCGGTGCTAGGTTTTGCTGGTGGACCAGGACAATCCGCGATTGAATTGGCTGCAATTTTCAATCGAAATTTGCGGTACGCGCGTGAGAATCGAGATATTTTATTAGTAGATCAACGTGGTACTGGGAAATCGTATAAACTTCAGTGTGAATCAGATGATTTAGTTGCTCAGTTTGCTTTTAATGATATGACAGCAGACCTGAATCGTTTAGGAAAAGAAGATACACTCCGTTGCAAAAGTGAGTTGAATATCGACTTAAGTTACTTTTCTACTCCCATAGCAGCGAAAGACTTTGAAGCGGTTCGTAAAGCATTAGGTTATAAAGGGCTGCACTTGTACGGTGTTTCGTATGGTACGCGTATTGCGCAAGAATATACTCGGCAGTTTCCAGATGCGGTATTAACTAGCACATTAGATGGTGTTGTGCCGATGCAGCAAAGCTTATCAGCGATAGGCAGTGCAATTGACACATCAATGGCTGCGCTTTTTACTCGTTGTGCATCAGATAAAGCGTGTACAAAACAGTTCCCTAATTTGGATAAGCAGCTTGAGGTGTTGTTAACTAGGCTCGATGAAGCACCGGTAAAGATTACAGTGAGGCACCCTCGTACGCATGAAAAAGTTCAGCTGGTGGTTACAAGACTAAAGCTATTTTCAGCGCTTCGGATGGCACTATATAGCCACAGCACACGTGCTTTGATCCCTTTGACGATAAAACAAGCTTTAGCTGGTGATTATTCACCTTTGGTTGGGTTACTGTCATCATCCGATATGAGTGACAGCATGGCACTTGGGATGCATAGTGCTATTGTTTGTGCTGAAGATTGGCCTCGACTAACCGCCGCGTCAAGACAGCAATATGAACAGAATTATTTTGGCAAACTGATGATTGAAGGGCTGGATGTCAGTTGCCCTATTTGGCAGGCTCAAGCTGTTGACGAGCGTTTTTATAAGCCATTAAATAATGATACGCCGACTTTGTTACTCTCTGGAGGAGTCGACCCTGCAACACCGCCTAAGTGGGCGGACTTGACGATGGTTGAAATGAAAAATGCGCGCCATTTAATCGCACCGACTGCAACCCATGGCGTGGTATCACAAACATGTGCGGCAAAGTTGGTAAGCGAATTTATTAATAAAAAAAGCGCTGAGACATTAGATGCCAGTTGCTTAGAGAAAAACAACACAACACAATTTTTTATGAATTTAAATGGCGCGATACCGCAAGTAGATGTAAGCAATGATCCTGAGAAAAAAGGAGATAACTCATGATATCAGTCAATAATTTAACGAAGAAAATTGGTTCGGTGAATGCGTTAAACGGTCTGAGCTTTAGCGCCCAAAATGGCAAAATAACAGGGTTGCTAGGGCCAAACGGTGCAGGAAAAACAACCTGTCTTCGTACGGTGTTTGGGTTATTAAAAGCAGATAGCGGTAACACAGAAATTGATGGGATTGATGTTGCTAAAGATCCAATGCAAGCAAAGCAGCAGTTGGGTTTATTCCCAGATCCATGTGGTTTATATGAGCGTTTAACACCTCGTGAATATGTCGAGTTTTTTGCACAACTCAGTGGTATGGATATCGATGGTGCTAAAGATGCAACAACTGACGTGTTATTGAAGTTGAAAATGGAAGATATTGCAAATAGGCGTTGCCAAGGTTTCTCGCAAGGGCAACATATGAAAACTGCACTCGCCCAAGCAATTGTGCATAAGCCCACCAATATTATCTTAGATGAGCCCACTCGAGGACTTGACGTAATGAGTACACGTATATTGCGTGATTTGCTGCTGATGCTAAAAGAGCAGGGGCACTGTGTGCTTTTTTCGAGTCATGTGATGCAAGAAGTAGCGGCTTTATGTGATCACGTTGTGGTGATGGCGAAAGGTAAAGTAGTCGCAGAGGGATCTCCAGAGTCTTTATGTGAACGCACAGGCAAACAAACGTTGGAAGAAGCATTTATAGAACTGATCGGCAGTGATGAAGGAATAGCAGCGTAATGAAGTTACTTACTGTATTGTTTAAAAAAGAAGTGCTGGATGCAGGCCGTGATAAACGCTCAGTGATGGCTGGTTTATACTATGCGATAGGCTCGCCTATTTTGATGTGTGTGTTATTTTCGATAATGTTAAAGCAATTTGCATCTCCGGACGAGCTCAAGATCACAATTAGTAACGCAGATGTGGCACCATCCCTCATTCAATATCTAGATGCTAAAGAAATAAAGCATAGTACAGATGAAGATGTTAAGGCTATAACCTTAGAGATCAGCGAGAATTATCGGCAAAAAATGAGTGAAGGGCGCAGTGCCCAAGTGACGATTATTGCGGATAAATCTGATGATAAGTTACGCAAATCGATTGCTCAATTAGAACGATCACTGATGCAGTACAACAGCGAAATTGCGAGTCTTAGACTATTGTCGAGAGGGATTGACCCAACAGTAATGCGAGCCGTTAATGTGCAGGTGAATGATCAGGCAACCCCAGAGTCAAAAGGGGGGATGTTTCTAGGTATCGCGACCTTGTCTATTGTTCTTACACTGTTTTACGCGGCGATGAATCTAGCGATTGATACCAGTGCAGGTGAAAGAGAGAGAAATTCACTGGCGCTGCTACTGAGTCATCCGTTGAGTAGTATGCAAATCGTATTGGCCAAGTCAGGCGCAATTGCAACATACTCAATGTTAGGATTAGCACTCATTCTTGTGGTGTCTAAATTTGCTTACGCCATGGTGCCATGGGAGCAATTAGGGTTTAGTGTAAACCTCGGTATTGATTTTATATTGCTATGTATGGTGATTGGATTACCCATTGCGCTCATGTCTGCCAGTTTACAGGTATTTGTTTCTTTTATGGCTAAATCATTCAAAGAAGCGCAAACGTATGTGACGATGGTATTGTTTGTGCCAATGGGATTGAGCATGGTAACGACGTATGACATTGGTACTGAGGTTGTTCAGTGGTTACCGATTGCAGCCCAGCAACACGCTATGATTGAGTTTATTAAAGGTAACCCGTTACCGGTGCCACAGCTAGTTATATCTACTATAGTGACTTTGGTACTCTTTGCTCTGTTTAGCTGGCTAAGCAGTCGTATGCTAAAAAGTGAGAAGGTGGTATTTGGCTTATAGCTGACTTTATTTGACATAAAATATGAAAAAGCACTGCAATTGCAGTGCTTTTTCATGCTTGGTTATCCACAGAAAAAGTGGATAACTTGTCATTAAGTTGGGGTTGGTTAAGTTATATTGTTAATTTTATCAGCGAGATATTGGGGGTTGAGGCTAATCATGGATTATGAGCATAGACCGTTATTCCACCAATCGCTTAAATTTGCTGCAAGGGCTTAAATTATTTTGTTAAATATGAACGCTAACTAATTTTATAAATGGAGTGGTTGAGTGATAAAAATTAAGCTGGGTGTTGCTGTTAGTGTACTTTACAGTATAACAACCGGGATGTTGTCTTTTAGTACTACAGCGCTTGAAAAGCGAGAAGTCTACGTTCAAGCTTCGGCTGGTAGCTTCAATGATGCCGCAATAAACCAATTATTTGCGCAGCAGAGCGCTTTAAAAATGCCTGTGAATTTTGCAGGTACGCCCAGTCATACCTTTGAGCAAGCACATAATACAAATACATGGGCATTTAGTGCTGTTGAAAACTCAACGATCCCAGGAAAGTTGGTTGATGCGACCATAACAGCGGTACAGCAATACCGCATAGTTGATGTCATTGGATTTATAACGACGCCAATTGAGATGTGTGCACTGATGCATATTGATGATGTTAATAATAATAAGGAGATCAGTGTTATTGCATCACACCCAGCAGCACTGAAACAAATTAAAGGGTGGAAAGCCAAGGTAGGTGTACCTGAGCTGGCTGTGCCAAACGGAACATCTGCAGCGGCTGAACGAGTGTCAAAACGGCTATTGGGTATAGGCGGTGTCGCAGTTGGTTCTTGTGTTTTGGTGGAAACGTACCCGAACTTATCTGTCATAGCAAAGGGCATTCAAGACAACAAACACAATGAAACAAGTTTCTTATTGATGAAAGTTAACAAGCGGACTGAGATGATCACCATAAGCCAAGCACGGAAAGCGCTAAGTCATGCAATTACCCTAGGTAGAGCACTCTAAGCAGGGTTAGGTACTATCAATTCATGACTCAATCCATGAGTTACACGCAATAAATAGGGGTTAAGCTGTGATTCTGGTAAGATTGAAAATATCTCACAATCGTGTCGATTGTGAAGAACTAATTGAGTGATCAGGATCTGTTTTGAATAATAATGATGTTTTACGACGTGTACGTTATACCTTTGATTTAAGCGATAGTCAGGTAATAGAAGTGTTCTCCCTGACGGATGTTAAAGTGACAAATGAACAAGTGACAGGCTGGCTCAAACAGGGCGCTGAAGAGGGTTTTAGTGTATTGGCTGATCTAGAGTTATCGTCGTTTCTTAATGGCTTTATTGATTTGAAGCGCGGTAAACGAGCAGGTGAGCAAGCAAAGCCAGAAAATAGCTTGAATAACAATATGATTTTTCAAAAACTGCGGATTGCACTCAACTTGAAAGCAGAAGATATATTAGACCTTCTGCAATTGGTCGATGTTCAAATGAGTAAACATGAGCTGAGTGCATTTTTTCGTAAACCCGGTAATAAGCATTATCGAGTATGCAAGGATCAGATGCTCCATCACTTTTTACAAGCACTTCAGTGTCAATTTAACCCATCGGTTGACAATGTAGAGTGAATGAACAGCGCAGAGGCGATACACCTCTGCTACTGCAATAAACTTCGTAGATATTCAATACCTGATTACAAATCTCCATACTGATGACAGGTTGTGTAGTATGGGTGTGGTTTTGCTCTTAAAGCCGAGGTTATAGGTCCCAAAACGGTTGAGTCATTGACAAGTCGAATTGATTTAATTTTGTCGTGTGATTTTTTGTAACGGATAGAGTTATTAATTTTTCTTGCGCTGCCTTCCCATATAACAGGTTATGAAATTGGAGCGTGTTTTTCTGATAAGTCACAGGAAACATACCCATAATTATAATGTCTGTAATTTCAATCAGATCACTATTATTTTGATATTTATGAGAGCGTTGTGGTGCAAGCACGATGTTGTGTAAGAGAATCTTTTGCGTATGCGCCATAGTGAATATGGCGTTTTTTATTTGTGCGATCAATGATGAACGATGATTGTTGAACTCAAGCAGTGTGACTTTACCGTCTTTATCACTATCCAACCCATCAACTGCTGAAATGGGTAATGACAGGACCATGTACGCCCCCGCATTGTTAAAATTTAATGTTCCATTTTGCGCCACCATTAAATGGGCCGAGGAAGTTTGAGGTACAAATAGGCTCGTAGAGAATATCAATATGGCGAATAAGTTAAAAGGCAGTGGTATATTCATGAGTGGCTCCTTAATCGAATCACTTAAGTGACGCTATTTAATTAACACAGGCGTATTTTATAAAGCGCCTTTAACACAGCGTTGAAAGTATGGGTAACTATCTGTGGCGTAATAGTGATAAATACCATTGGGGAATTCAGGCGTGACACCTTCTCGGCCGTTGCACTCATCTAAATCACCTGAGCCCGCCACGTAAACCCAATCCTCGGCAAATGTACCCAAAGGGTACGTATCAACGGAAGGGCGGGTGTTACTTATGTTAGTGATCAGCTCATAACTTCCTTGTAGTGTTTTTAACGACGATGAGCTGTCATTTGCATCTGTGTAACCATATCTTGCGTATATAGGGAAGCCATCAGCAGCCCAGCCAATTAACGTCATGGTGGTTTCATTTCCGCCACGCAGTGCAATAAAACCCTCAGGCATGCCATGGTAGTGATAAGCGCCATTGGGTTGTACATGTGCGTTGTTTTGGTCTGTACCAAAGTTAAAGCTCGTTTGACTGAGTGCTTCAATATGCCAACTTCCGGTGTTACCAACCAAACTACAACTATTACCTGAATCATCACAAGAGCCAGCAGTGTTTGCGTCAATTTTTACGCCGTTGAGTACATACCCTGTTGCGCCTTGTGGTCCTCCTAATGTCGTTGCTGTTGCGGTATGTGCTGGGGTTAAGGTATACGCAATGGAAACAGACTGCTCAGTTATTTCATTAGGATTGTTTTGATTTGGAAAAGTACCGACCATATGATCTGGAATACCGTTTGCGACCAGCGTTCGTTGTGTGCCTGTACATGCCCAGTCGGCGTTACTGGAGGTAGACACCGATTCTGAACTATTAAACTCATTGTAATGATAATCACACAAAATGGCGTCTGTTGAGTTGCTGTTTGATGTGCCTGTGTCTGTTGATATTGGGGTTGTAACTGTGGTGTCGGTACTTTGGGCTGCGGTGCTGCTTGCACTAGTAGAAGACGTGTCGTCACTACTGGAACCACACGCAAGCAAAAAGACTGATAGGCTACCTATAATGGCGTTTACGATACTATGTTTGAGAAAGTATGATTTTTTCATGTAATTAAATCCTCTGCAAAATGGGCATAAGCAAACAATAGGAATGAAATGTGCAAATAGTATGCAAGGGCATTTAGTGATTGTGATTTATTTCTATCCAGTAGATAGTTATTTTCACTCGTAATATGTTTTGTCTGATTATTGATAGTATTTGTCATATTGGATAAGTGACGAGTGAGCTTGTTTAGTTATTATCATGCTAATTAAATCGAAATGGACGATAGGAACGTTTATGCACATTCACTTTTTGATACATGAATCATTCGAAGGACCTGGCGCTTTTGAACATTGGGCTGTCGATAATAGGTTCCATATAACGCGTACAAAATTTTACGAGGGGGAACGTTTACCTGAGCAGCTTGATTTTGATTTTTTGGTGATTTTAGGCGGACCACAGTCACCAAAAACAAGCGTCAGTGATTGCGCACATTTCAATGTCATTGAAGAAGTGCGTTTTATACGTGAATGTATTGTTTTAAATAAAGCCATTGTGGGTATTTGTTTAGGCGCACAATTGATTGGTGAAGCGCTGGGCGCTAAGTATGAGGTTAGTCCTCACAAAGAAATAGGTTACTTACCAGTCACAATGACAGCGGCAGGTGAAAACAATGTATTATTTGATCATTTCCAATCAACGGAAGTGGTTGGGCATTGGCATAATGATATGCCTGGGTTATTACCAACCTCAAAAATACTGGCGAGTAGCTTGGGGTGTCCAAGGCAAATTGTTGAATATGCAGATCTAATTTACGGTTTTCAGTGTCATTTAGAGTTCACTCAACAATGTGTAGAGTCGCTTATTAGCGCGTCCTATGACGAGTCGCTATCGAGCACGCATCAGTGGGTGCAAAAAGCAACAGATATACTGACCTTTGACACACAGCATATGAATAATTTACTCAGTGAGTTTTTAGATAAGTTATCATTGAAATATCAGCGCACGCAGGGTGATTAGGGGTTGTTGATATTTGCTGTTCTATTTTTGTTCTCTTTGAGCATGCTTTTATCGCGGCGCTTAATATGTGGCCTAGTAACCTAAGCGAATATTAAGCAACAAAGAGAAAGTGGTGCTCAAAAGAACCGGTAGGCAGCGCTTGATTGGCTTTTCTACTATGTTATCGGCTGACTCACATGGAATTACCATGCTACGCAGCCTCTGCCTTGTATAAAATCCAATCAAACGGCTGCAAAAATGAACCTGAAAGATCAACAGCCCCTAAATACTCGCAAAACTCAGCGTAATAAAGAAAGGAGTAACGGAAGTGGAAGTATTACTATATATTGCAGCATTTTTACTTATTGCAGTTGCAGGTGCACATTCTTATTTAGGGGAGCGCTACATTTTAAGTCGACTATTCAAGCGAGACAATCTCCCTACACTTTTTGGTGGCACTGAATTTACCAGACATACATTGCGTTTTGCATGGCATTTAACCTCTATCGCATGGTGCGGTTTTGCTGCCATTTTATTTGTATTGGCGCAGCCTAGCATTACTAAAGCAGCCATAGAAAACATTATAATGGTGACGTTTACTTTACATTTTTTAATGGCTTTGCTTGGTTCAAAAGCAAAGCATCTATCTTGGTTGGTGTT
>NZ_JAGJEF010000089.1:0-15999 GCF_018100875.1 Pseudoalteromonas sp. MMG012 | reverse complement strand
CCCCGTCTTCCTGACGCAGGTCAGGATCCACAATACGTATATGTTTCAACATGGACCCTGAAGCAAGTTCAGGGCGACGAAGGTGGGTGGTTCGGTATATTTACTATCGCACTGCTGCACAGACAGCTTAGGTGATGAGAGACCGAAACGCTTTCGTTTCCCGAATTCAACATAGAAGGTGCAGCACTTTGATGTGAGGTCATACACACCCCGTCTTCCTGACGCAGGTCAGGATCCATTGACTCAGGGTCACATTACCGTGCAGGCCGCTTAAATGATTAACACTTAACACATCTGGCTCTTTGCAAATGAGAATGCGTTAGGTCGTTGTGGCACAATATAAACTCTCCTTGCCAATAAGCTACGCAAAAAGAATTGGTTTTTGTGGTTGATTTGTTTCTGTATGTTGGTAGTTTGTATATTAAATAAAGGATATAAAAGTTGGTAATTCACAATGGTCATTCGCAAAAGAAACATATTATTCCTATGTAATGCATTTATTCTTTCAGCATGCAGCTTTAATCAAAACCCTGAAGGCTCTTATAGCGGGGGAGACCGCGTTAATATGGCTGGTGCTGCACAACTATTGCCACCAAATAGTTTTGTGACGATTGACTTACCTCCCATGATTGCTGATATGACTCGAGTAGAGCTGATTACAGCGATGCACGAGAAGCTGAGCAATAACGGCACTAATAACGGCAGTGCTGCTAATAACAGCAATAGCTCTAAGGTGACGGAATTATTAAAACACTATGGTGATTATGATGTGTGTACAAATGAGAGTGATGTTGATGAAGAAGGCTGCATTTTAGCCCGCGCAGAGCTTAATTTTGCAATCAAGGAGTTTTATTCAGGTTCGGATGAAGACAAAAGACAACGGATCCGTAATACGGTGCAAGATAGGATTGTTGCAGCCTCTATACAACGCTGTAATGTATATAAAATATATATGAAACGTGTTGAATCTCGTAATAATTTTTGGCTTGGCTCGGTCACCACGTTACTCGGTGGGGCGGGGGCGATGTTCACGAGTGAAAGTGCCTCTCGAGTATTGGCTGGACTAGCGGGGGTTACAAGCGGTGTTCGGGCTGAGTTTAATCAAGCGTATTTGGCAAATCAGGCGACGGAGCTCATAGCGAAAGGGATTGATTTGAAAAGGGATGAGCTGAAATCTGCGATGCAGCAAAAAAACCAACAAACACTTGATAGCTACTCATTATATGATGCGATTGGAGATGCAATTAGTTTTCATGGCGCATGTAGTATCTTAACGGGGCTCGAAGTTGCAGGTAAAGCGGTCGATAATATGCAAGATCCTGGGTTTAATGTATTGGCAAAAAACTTGTATAAAAGTAAGCATTTAGAGGAGGTGATAGAAGGTGTTAGCCCAGCTGATTTTAAATACGCTGAGTTGGCTAATCAAAGTTCAGCAGCCTCGGATGAGATACTACCAAAAGATATGTTTATGCGCGTATTTGTAAATAGTTTAAGTACCGTAAAAGATGATTTTAACAACGAATTGACTAAGCTCGTTGCCGATAAAAAAATGACGGCAGCTCGGCAAACCGCAATTGCACAATTACAAGATAGCCAAGGCATTTTGTGGCAAAGCAAGTTAGATACGCGACTGCAAAAACATAAAGCCAATCTAAAGGCAAAGTTTGAAAAACTTAAGAGCGCGGTTTACTTCGTGGAAGACTCAAAATCAAAACCTCAAGAAGTGAAATTAGCTGAGGTTGAGCTGAAAATCGTATTGCAAACGCTAGAATTATTTAACAACAAAGTAAAAATGGCGTTTATGGTACTGCATGATGCAAAGACTGATTTACAAAATGATACAGAGCTAGCAACAATATATACTCAACTACATGACGCGATCCCTGAATCACTGTAGTGAATATATTTTGAACTTGCTTTAAATTTGAGTACTTCCTTGAGTTAGCGAGGAAGTACTCGGACTGTATGTTACTGAAAAAATCTTATTATATGTCGCTGATTTTCAACTTATGCTTTAACGGTCGCAGGTTTAAGAAAATAATGTATTTTGTCGTAAATCAATGTCCCTCTACTTTTATTCTGATACATTAACTTAACAATAATTTCACCAAAGTGATTTATGCAGGCTAAGGAAGAGCAGTATTTTAGGTATATTGAGGCGGTTTTGTTTTGGCACGGGGAAATTCAAACCGGTGTATTTCAAGATAAATTTAAACTTTCAAGACCGAGTGCTAGAAGGTATTTAAATGACTTCATTGAACGCCACGATATTGCTGCGCGTTATGATGAATCAGAAAAAGCCTATGTATTGGCAACCCCCTTTACACCGAATTATATTTCTCAAGACTTTTCTGAATATGTGCATTTGATTGGTGAGCAGTATGTGCACCAACTCAGTGCCTCACCGATCAGCGCTCTGGCTTTACCTCATCGCAAACTTAACCCCACCATTATACGGCCCATTTTAAATGCTTGCCGTCGGCAAAGTGTGCTCGATATCCGCTATCAATCTATAAAAGAGGACGGAGAAACTGAGCGGATTATACGCCCACACACACTGGTGAATTCGGGCCTGCGTTATCACTTAAGAGCCTATTGTGAAGACGCAAAAGGGTTTAGAGATTTTTCACTGTCTCGCATCTTAGCTGCGTGCCCTGAATTTAAATGCAAGGCACAAAAATACAAACAGGACGATGATGCTTGGCAACGCGAAGTTATATTGACCATTATGCCAGACCCTCGGCTCAGTGATTACGCACAACAGGTGGTAGCGCACGACTTTGATATGCAAAATCATAAAAAACGCCTTACGAGCAACGCGGCACTTATCAATTATTTGATCAGTATTTTACGTTTAGATGTTCAACACCCAAATCCTGAAGCACAGCAAATTGTGATGGAGCCCATCTGTTATAGCGAGTTAAGAGCACTAGGATTGTTATGGAATTAACGAACCTATAAAAAAATTAACTGGTCAAAAGAGCAGTATTGTGGGTGCAGCGTTGTGCCTGTAAATTAGTGAAAAGCCCAAAGGAGAGGGAAAGTAATGGACGATTTTAGCCCGTCAGATTTAAAAACTATTTTGCATTCGAAGCGCGCCAACATGTATTACCTCGAATATTGCCGAGTAATGCAAAAAGACGGCCGAGTGCTGTATTTAACGGAATCACTTTCAAGTAAAGGGAATGAAAATCAGTATTTTAATATTCCCATTGCTAACACCACAGTAGTGCTGCTTGGTAATGGCACATCCATCACTCAAGCGGCAATGCGCATGCTTGCTCAAGCTGGTGTATTAGTCGGTTTTAGTGGCGGTGGTGGTACACCCTTACATATGGCCTGTGAAGTTGAGTGGTTTACGCCACAAAGTGAATATCGGCCGACAGAGTACTTACATGGTTGGATGCAGTTTTGGTTTGATGATGATAAGCGCTTAGCGACTGCAAAGCAGTTTCAACAAGCGCGCATTACGTATTTACAAACTGTATGGCAAAAAGATCGAGATTTAAAAGGCGAGGGATTCGATTTTAACAGCGCACAAATACAAACCGCCCTCGACACGTTTCATACCCGAACCGATGCCGCCAAAAAGCAATCTGATTTATTACTTACAGAAGCTCAGTTAACCAAAGTGCTTTATAAATACGCGGCAAATAATACCCATGCACAGGGGTTTACCCGTCAACATCAGCCTGATACAAACAGCACCAGTAAAGCCAATGACTTTCTAAATCATGGTAATTATTTGGCTTACGGCCTAGCGGCAAGTTGTTTGTGGGTGCTCGGTATACCGCATGGCTTTGCGGTGATGCACGGGAAAACTAGGCGCGGGGCTTTGGTGTTCGATGTGGCAGATTTAATTAAAGACGCTGTCGTTTTACCCTGGGCTTTTGTATGTGCCAAAGAAAACGCCACAGAGCAAGAATTTCGTCAGCAAGTATTGCAAGCCTTTACCGATCATAAATCGTTAGATTTTATGTTTGATACGGTAAAGCAAGTTGCATTGCAAGATTTCAGTGAGGAGCAAATTGATGAGATTGAAAATAATCAAAAAGGTGATGTTTGAGGTTAATGGAGCTTGTGGGGGCGTTCTTTAAGAAAGTTAGTATGGCCAGCTATGCCAGCCATACGCAACCTGTTTGGTTGTAAAAATTATCTAACTTACTTTCTAAGCTGCACAAAGCAGTAATGTTTATTTTAGTTGTAGTTAAGTTATAAATCAAAAAATATTTAATTACTATCTATCTTACGGTGTGGATCTTTTTTTGATGGCGTAGTATTGTGTGTTTAATAACCGCCTTATAATGAGAAGCTAATGAAAAGCATCATAAAAGCAGTAAGGAAAAGCAAAAGAGTTTTGATAAATGTATCTCGTTCCTTCATTCGTTTTTTCGAATTACCTGAAAATATGGCTACGTTTCTTATGTTGTTGAAAATTGTGAACGAAATAAAAAAGTTTTTTAATTAAGTGAAAAAATTTATGAAAGGCTAAATGGATATGATGGTCACATTTGTATCTCAATGTGAGAAAAACGCTCTCAAGAAAACTAGGCGGGTACTCGACGCATTCGCTAACCGAATTGGCGACAACACATGGCAAACATTGATCACAGAAGATGGCCTCTTAACGGTTAAAAAAATGCTGCGCAAAACAGCCAGCCGCAGCACTGCGGTAAGCTGTCATTGGTTGCGTTCGCGTTCGAGAAGTCAGTTGCTGTGGGTGGTGGGGAACAGGTCTAAATTTAATAGTGAGGGCGTAGTTGCGGTAAACAGAACTTCACTCAACTTAGACCATAAAGAATGGGAGCAAGGCTGGTATTTAAATGAAATCGTGGTTTTGGCTTCAAGTATTGCTGGGTTATTTCATGACTTTGGCAAGGCGAATGATTTATTTCAGCAAAAGTTAAAAGGGTTAACTGAGTCAAAAGGTGAGCCTTATCGACATGAATGGGTGTCACTGCGCTTATTTGAGGCATTTGCAAAAGAGAAAACGGATAACGATTGGTTAAGTCAATTAGCCAGTGCATTTGAGTCTGGTCAAGGTACGCATATTGAGAAAGAGGTGCTAGGTAAATTATTTACTGACGGGAAAGGCAGTCAACGGGCGTTTGATAACCTTGCACCTTTTGCCAAGTTAGTGGGCTGGTTGATTGTATCCCATCATCGATTACCTATGGCGAATGGTGACTCAGTTCAAATTAGTGATATTGATAAGTGGCTGTCTCATTGTTTTGATTGTCACTGGAATTCACCTAATGCTATTGATCTTGATAAATATAGCGCGAAGACCTTGTCTCAAAACTGGTTATTCAGCCAAGGTACCCCGTTTATGAGTAAACCTTGGCAACATAAAGCGAGTCGCTTAGCACGTCGGGCTTTAAATACACCTTTATTATTCACAGGTGAAATTCAGTGGTTTGAACAACGCTTTGTAAGCCATATGGCTAGATTGTCGCTCATGCTTGCTGATCATTACTACTCTTCATTGCCTATTGAAAAGTCAAAAGCTGTTTGGCGAGATAAACACTACGCAGTGATTGCCAATACAGATAGGCAAAACACTCAGAGAACCTGTTATAAACCAAAGCAACACCTAGATGAACATAATATTGGTGTCGCTGTTAATGCACAGCGATTTGCACAAAATTTGCCAGCGCTAAAATATACGTTACCCACAATTGCACAGCATAAATTATTTAGTAAACACGCGGAGCATGAAAAATATCGTTGGCAAAATAGTGCTTTTTCTCATGCAAAAGCAATTGCAAAGTCGACCGAAAAACAGGGGTTTTTTGGTGTAAATATGGCATCAACTGGCTGTGGAAAAACGATTGCAAATGCGCGAGTCATGTACGGGTTAGCCAATGAAAAAGAAGGCTGTCGCTTTTCGGTTGCACTTGGTTTGCGCACATTGACATTACAAACGGGTGACGCTTATCGCGCGTTATTGAAACTTGGAGACGATGAACTAGCTGTATTGATTGGCTCTCAAGCTGTCAAAACATTACATCAACTTAATAAAGAACCTGAAAAAACTCATTCAGGAAGTGAGTCAGCGGATGCGTTGTTTGAGCAATTATTTGTGAGCTATGAAGGCCAAATATACGATGGCCGTTTGAAGCATTGGTTGAGTACGAGCCCTAAGTTAGAGCAGCTAATTAGCGCACCAGTATTAGTGAGTACTATTGACCACCTGATGCCAGCAACAGAGAGTAAACGAGGTGGAAAACAAATAGCACCTATGTTGCGTTTACTGACCTCTGATCTGGTGTTGGATGAGCCCGATGATTTTGCTTTAGAAGACTTACCCGCATTGTGTCGATTAGTTAACTGGGCTGGCATGTTAGGATCTCGGGTATTACTTTCCTCAGCAACGCTGCCGCCATCATTAATTAAAGCATTGTTTGATGCTTACCGTGCTGGGCGCAAGCACTTTAATCAAGCTCAGTATCCCCAAAATAGAGATATGTCCATTCACTGTGCTTGGTTTGACGAATTTAAAAGTCAAACAATTGAAATCAATGACAAAGAAAGCTTTATAGCCGAACACAGAAAATTTATTAAAAAGCGCGTAGACAATCTCACCCGTGAACAAAAAGTATTACGTAAAGGCGACATCATCAACATTAAGCCTCGCGTATTAGAGTCAGGTGCAAACGGCGATGTTGTGTGTGAGTTTTTAAGTACCGCACACGCTATTTACGATCATATGCACCAATTACACCAAGCGCATCATGTAGTGCACGACTCGGGTAAAAAAGTCTCGTTAGGTGTGGTACGTATGGCCAATATCAACCCTATGGTGGAAGTCGCTAAACGATTAATGCAGATAAAGCCTCAAGCAGATCACCATATTCACTTTTGTGTTTATCATTCACAGTTTCCTTTGGCATTACGTTCATTTAAAGAAAGTCGCTTAGACAAGGCATTGAGTCGCCATGATGAACGGCAGCTATGGCAACAACCAGAAATACAAGCAGTGATAAACAATAGCACGATTAAAAACCATATGTTTGTTGTGGTTGGTACATCTGTGGTGGAAGTCGGCCGTGATCACGATTACGACTGGGCAATCGCCGAGCCGAGCTCTATGCGTTCTATTATTCAGTTAGCCGGCAGAGTACAAAGGCACCGCCAGCAAGTACCAAATACGAGTAACGTACGGGTGCTAAATAAAAACATCCGAGCTTTGAAAAATGAACACCCAGCTTATTGCAAGCCAGGTTTTGAAAGTAAAGCTTTACCGTTAGCAGAACACGACTTAAATGAACTGATTACTTACGAATTAGCGAATATTTCTGCAATATCTCGGATCATAGAGCCCAAATTTATCCCCAGAGATTTTGAAGCATCGAAAAAGTATGGCCCTGCACATGCGGTGAGTAATTTTATGGTTCAGGAGCACCGTTCGTTACGCTTTCATTTAGAAGTTATGAATGGTGAAAAACGTGGTAAGACATTTTATCGTAATTACAAAGAGGCTGATATTTGGTGGCATGACACCACGGCTATGCATGCGAGTTGGAGTGGGGAATTTATTCGTCAAACTGAGTTTAGGCAATCCCAAATGCAAGAAGCGTTCATTTTACGTATGAATGAAGATGAACTACTCATATGGAGCCAGTTAGACACCACGCAAAAACCTTATGTGTATACACCTAAAAATAGCCGTTTTAATCACGAAGGCATTACGTTAGCACTAGGGTGTCATTGGTGGTTTGATGATACGCCAACAGATATCTATCAACACTTTGCAGAAGCCTTGAATTGCACTCAGCAAAAAGCCAGTGAGAAATTAGGTGAAATAAATTTAAGAGCAGAAAAAGAAGAGCAACTGATCACATGGTCATGGCATCCGCAATTAGGTGTTTATGAACAACCAAAAAGTAAGGAAAACCAATGGAATTGACTTTAAGTGATGCGATTGCCGATTATATCGAGCAGCGCAAACAAGTTAAATTAGAGCCTCTGCAAAAGGCGCGCGATAAGGTGCTAGAAAAAAGTAACGACGCTGCCCAAATAAGTATGGCCAAGTCGCAATACTATGAAGCGGCAGCGCCGATTGAAGATAAATTTAATATCGTTAGTTGGTTAACTGATGCAGCTCGAAGAGCAAAGCAAATAAGTTTAGCTACTCATGCGCCTAAATATACACATGGAGATTCTAAAGCGAGCAGTATTTTAGTCAGTACTAATGAGCAGAGGAATTCATACTTGGTGACATCATCCTTAAACAGTAAACAGTTGGATTTTGCAGGAAACTCAGCCGTGTTTGATGTTGCTTCATTGCTAAAAATAACCATAAATGGCGAAAGTTTAATTGATCAGCTACAAAATAAACATGTTGATGCGTTAAAGGCGTTTACTGACGATACTGCGCTACTTAGTGAGTGGCAAGCAGGTTTTGAAAAAGCACTCGGGGATGAAAATATTGCAGGTCATACCCTCACTAAGCAGCTCTATTACCCTGTTAATTCAGGAAATGATGAGGCAGGGTATCACTTGTTGTGCCCGTTGTTTTCATCATCTCTTGCGCATGAGCTATATCAGCAAGTGAGAAAAACCCGATTTGGCGACTCTAAAGAAATTCGTGATGCACGAAAAAAAGGGTACTTTCATGCGGAGTTGGCAGAGAGCTTTCCATCGACTGCAGTACAAAAGTTTGGTGGCTCTAAACCACGGAATATTTCTCAGTTAAACAGTGAGCGCTATGGGCAAAGTTTTCTACTCAATTGCGCCCCTCCGACGTATCAAGCACAAAACACCCCTCCTATGTCTAGCAGCACTATTTTTAATCGTGAATTTAGCTATGAAACGTCTGCTTTGACACGTGAATTTAAAGCATTTTTAACGGGCCTCACCGAGCAAGATAGAAACTTTAAAACCCGCTATAGGCGAGACTATGGCTTTGTTCAGCCACTGCTTGATAGTTTATT
Organism: Pseudoalteromonas sp. MMG012; assembly: GCF_018100875.1. Taxonomy (NCBI): domain Bacteria; kingdom Pseudomonadati; phylum Pseudomonadota; class Gammaproteobacteria; order Alteromonadales; family Pseudoalteromonadaceae; genus Pseudoalteromonas; species Pseudoalteromonas sp. MMG012. The sequence continues at coordinate 7,063 of NZ_JAGJEF010000089.1, read as the reverse complement.
TAACTATGCGGTAAAAATTCAAAACTTAAGTGAGTATGCTGGTTGGTCAAATGACAGTGAATGCCAAATGAAACGTGAGCATGTACTTTGGTTAGATGTGAATAACCCACAGGCTGCGTTTCAAAGCGCCCGGGAAAAGGGCGATTGGTTAGAGGTTGTGGCCAATGATTTTGCGCTTTGGTTATTACGTAAGCTTGAAAATACACAGTGTTATTTACTGGGAGATGTTGAGCACAAATATTTCAAAAAGCTGTGTTTAAGCGAATTGAAACTGTTTGAGCGTCATACACCAAAGTTGGGAGAGCAATAATATGCAGCAGTATATTTTACTGAAAAAGCTCAGAGTACAAAATGCAAATGCTATTGCAGGGTTAACCTATGGTTTTCCCGCAATTACAAATTTTTTGGGCTTTGCGCATGCGCTGTCTCGCAAATTACCTGCAAACTTACAGGTAACGTTGGGCGGTGTTGCTGTGGTAAGCCATAAGAATGATGTGCATGCTCGCCAGCCAAAAGGTTGGGGGGATTATGTGTTTGCGTTAACACGTAACCCACTTACACAACAGGGCAAGACTGCACCAATTAATGAAGAAGGGAGAATGAATATGCAGCTCTCTTTATTGATTGAAATAGAAGGCTTAGTCGCGGGCGATAAAATAACACAGCAATCTTTGTTAGAAGAGTTAACGACTTTGATCCCTTCATTGCGCTTGGCAGGTGGGCAGATAACTGAGTTTGAGCGTTGCGAAGTTCTGAACGACGAAGCAACACAACAAAAGGCTCTGAGACGTTTAATGCCTGGCTTTGTGTTATTAGATAGGAGCGATTATCTTGAAGCTCACTTTTTGCAGCTACAAGCACAGCAGCAAGACGCCAGTCGCTTTGACGCTTGGTGTGATTTTTCGAAACTAAAGTACCAAGCAACAGCTTTAAAGGCTGAGCAACGAGACGACGAACAATCAGCACCGATAGAACAAGATGAATTAAGCACAACCCTGAAAGCCACATGGGCATATTTAGCAAAGCCTAATACAGGCTACTTAGTGCCAATAGCGGCGGGTTATTACGCAATTTCAGAGCTGTACTCAGCGGGTGATGTAGACAAAGTGCGTGATAAAACTGTGCCAGTAACTTTTGCGGAAACGGCTTATAGTGTTGGAGAGTGGCAAAGTGTGCATCGGCTAAAAGAGATTAATGCTGGTGTGTGGCGTTATACTCATCAATTTCCTTGGTACTTAGCTAAAACGCAGTCAACTAGCCTAGAGATTGTTGACCCTGATACAGACGAAAGTGCGAGTGACGACGCATTTGACCCAGACTTTATGTAATAAACGGAGATTTAAACATGACAGACGCGAAACTTAAAACACCCTCAGTATTGGCTTTTGAAGCCAAATTAATTCCTTCCGATGCCTTGATGTTCGCCGGTAATGAGGCTGACGCATGTTGGGAACCAATCATCGTTGGTGAAAAAGCTGTACGTGGTACAATTTCAAATCGACTCAAAGCAGCGAAGGCCAATGATCCAGCAAAACTCGATGCGGAAGTATCAAAAGCTAATTTACAAACGGTTGATGTGGCTGCCTTACCTCATAATACAGACACGTTAAAGTTGGTATTTACGTTGAGAGTATTAAATAACTTACATGTTCCTTCAACGTGTAATGACCCCAGATATCAATCTGCATTGGCAGCACTTGTAAAACAATATCAAACAGATACAGAGTTTAAAGAACTTGCAAAACGCTATGCTCATAATATTGCAAATGGTCGTTTTTTATGGCGTAACAGAGTGGGGGCTGAACAAGTGAAAGTGGTCGTGAGTGCTGAAGGAAAACAGTTTACGTTTGATAGTTACGATTTTAGCTTGAGAGACTTTGAAGAGAACGCACACATTGCCGAGTTAGCGCAGATCATACAATTGGGTTTAATTGAAAAACATGCATTTATTAAAGTCGAGGCCTACAGCAAGTTAGGGCAAGGCCAAGCAGTATACCCATCGCAAGAGCTGGTTATGGGAGGAGAAAAAGGTGATAAAAGTAAGTTTTTATATCAGCTAGGTGGACAAGCTGCCATGCACTCACAAAAAATTGGTAATGCCCTGCGAACAATAGATACATGGCATCCTGAAGCGGATGAAATTGGGGCAATCGCTGTAGAGCCATACGGTTCAGTGACCAATCGCGGGGCGGCATATAGGCAACCCAAAGAGAAAAATGATTTTTATAATTTATTAGATGCATGGTTATTAAAAGGTAAAGTCCCAGTGATTGACCAACAGCATTACATTATGGCGATGTTAATTCGAGGCGGCGTGTTCGGTGAATAAGGAGTTGTAATGAATTACTACCAAGAAATCACTTTATTACCGGACGCAGAGATCTCACTGGGATTTATCTGGCAAAATGTGTTTCAACAAGTGCATATTGCGCTTGTTGAACATAAAGTTGCGCAAAATCGTTCTGATATTGCGGTTGGTTTTCCTCAATATCAGAAAGTTAAGTTTCCACTAGGCAGCAAATTACGGCTGTTCGCTAAGGAGCAATCGCAATTAGAGCGCTTGAATATAGCAAAGTGGTTAAACCGACTTGAAGATTACGCGCATGTTAAAGGCATAAAACCTGTGCCAGATGAGGTCAGTTATGTGAGTTTTACGCGAAAAAATGTTAAAAGCCCTGAGCGTATTGAACGTGAAATGGCAGAAAAAGCTCAGCGGTGGTCTCAAAAAAGCGATAAGCCATTAGAGGAATGCCTAGCTGAACTTGAGCAGACAAAACCTGAGTTAAATATCAAGCACCCCTTTATCTTTCTGCATAGCCAACAGACCAAAGCGAAAGCACCAGATAAAAACAGTAAGTACCCACTATTTGTTACTATGCAAGAACGCGAGAATGATACAAATGGCACATTTGATTGTTATGGGTTGAGCGCAAAGGTAAATGATGAAAACTCGGCTGGGTGCGTGCCTCAGTTCTAATAAAATAAAGGGCTTTTTACCCTTTATTTTTGCTCTTTAAAAATTGGCAGTAAAAACAATAAGTTGTGACGTGCTGTTTTTAACAAGGTAAAAATAGGTTTTTTACCTTAATAGTCTGTTGCAACTTATCTTTTTTCATTTATTCTATACTTCACTGCCACGCAGGCAGCTTAGAAACAAGTCAGAAGTTTCACTGAGTGAAAATGAATCTTCACTGCCACGCAGGCAGCTTAGAAATGATGGGTTAGACTCTACGATAGTGGGTAAGTCTTCACTGCCACGCAGGCAGCTTAGAAATTAAAAAGTGGCAAAAAAAGTACGGCAGTGACCTTCACTGCCACGCAGGCAGCTTAGAAAATAAGAAAAAGAAAACAATTAGGGGATGCAAGCTTCACTGCCACGCAGGCAGCTTAGAAATCGCGTAACGCCTGAGCTAATAGAGTCTAAGACTTCACTGCCACGCAGGCAGCTTAGAAATTACGGGGACGGTTGGGGTGTTGAGGTAGATTCTTCACTGCCACGCAGGCAGCTTAGAAATAGTATTAATTCAATTACCTTACTTACAAGGCCTTCACTGCCACGCAGGCAGCTTAGAAAAACGTGAAATTGAAGCACAAGCGGCTGAAACACTTCACTGCCACGCAGGCAGCTTAGAAAAGTGCCAACAAGTCTTACTTGCTGCGGTTCAACTTCACTGCCACGCAGGCAGCTTAGAAACAAAGAAAGTTCACTTTTTATTAATTGGTTCTGACTTCACTGCCACGCAGGCAGCTTAGAAAATATATCAAACCCCGTAACTTATATGGAATGTCTTCACTGCCACGCAGGCAGCTTAGAAACCTATAGACCCCCCATACTATGAGGACTGATCTTCACTGCCACGCAGGCAGCTTAGAAAGATTGTCTTGGGTATCACCCCCGGCAACCAGACTTCACTGCCACGCAGGCAGCTTAGAAAAAGCCATCCCCAAACGCCAGATTTTCCATGCTCTTCACTGCCACGCAGGCAGATTAGGTGATGAGTGGCCGAAACGCTTTCGTTTCATAGAAGGTGCAGCACTTCGATGTGAGGTCATACACACCCCCGTCTTCCTGACGTAGGTCAGGATCCACAATATCGAATATGTTTCAACATGGACCCTGAAACCAGTTCAGGGCGACGAAGGTGGGTGAGTTTATCCGTTCACTGCCGCACAGGCAGCTTAGGCGATGAGTGACCGAAACGTAGTTTCAAAGCACTTCGATGTGAGGTCATGGATGACCGATGTGACCCAGCTCCATGGATGGATTGTTTACGCTTAAGTCGCAACTTCATGGACCCTGAAACCAGTTCAGGGCGACGAAGGTGGGGGAAAGGCGACGAAGTTGGGTGATTCGATCACAGGCAGCTTAGAGATTTCGCGTATGTCTCAATCACCCGTTCTTGTGTTCACTGCCGCACTGTCGGTTTAGGCAGCTTAGTCGATGAGTGACCGAAACGTTTTCGTTTGATAGGTGGCGCAGCACTTTGATATGAGGTCATACACACCCCGTCTTCCTGACGCAGGTCAGGATCCACAATATCGTATATGTTTCAACATGGATCCTGAAACCAGTTCAGGGCGACGAAGGTGGGGGTAGGGCGATGAAGCGGTTGAGTCGACGTATTTATTACGCATTTAAAGAGGGGGACCCACTGCTATGCACATCACCTCGGTTAAGCGTCTGATGAAAAGTCAGTGAAGTAGGCATGTGTTTTGCTTACAAGTTATACAACTTGTTAACAATGGATGTGTAAAATGAAAATAGCTAACCAAGCTTATGAATATACTCAAAATCAAGTTTCAAAAGTTAATAATTATCAAGCTGAAAAAGTCGGCAAAAACTCGCCGCCTACCGACAATCTGAGCAGCATCACTGAACAGCAAAAATTTGATTTTTCTAATATGACTTTGCAAGATTTATCCACGGCCTCTAAAGCTCTATATGACGAGGGAACACTTTCTCTAGGTCAGCATGCTGCACTTTCATTAAACTATGGTGCGACTAAAAATGGTTTGAATCAAGCCAGTGGCGAGGTGTCGTTATCAGCCTTACAGGCGGCTGAAAATAATAAAATTGATGTGATAGCGATGCAAAAAGAGCGATTAAAAGAGGCTGTACAAAATGGTGCTACACCCTCTCAAGTTCAGTTTTCTAAATCATTGATAAATACATTAGAAAGTTATCAATATGGTGGTGGTGGCCGTTTTCATACAAGTGCTTGATCAACGTATGTATAAACGGTCATCTTCTAAGTTATTTGGAAAATTGATTGAGCGAGCACTTGCGGTAGTGCTGCCTGAAGTAAAGTTCGTATGGGGGTATTTCCAAATAACCAAATAACCCACAACTAAATTTCCTGATGTTACAGGTTGTGTATCAATGATTGATAAATTAGACCCGTTAATTTTTGCAAGGCGAGATGCTGGGTTTGCGTATCCTACCTCCCTAGTGACGATATATAGCTCATTGCCACCGTGATTTTGACTAGTTGAAAAAGCCGATTCTGTAACAAACTCCCATTGAGGGTATTGTGTTGAAATTGCACCTCTAATTTCGAATGAACTCAACGGGGCAGCCGGTGCCATAGTATGTACTTGGCCTGACTCTTTAATATATGTTTGATAACTATTATGTGTATCAATGATCTCTTGTTTTAGCTGCGCTTGATACTGTTGAAATTCCCAACTTTGCATAGCGTTATTTAATAACTCTGAGCTATTTGCGGTAGCGCATGTGCTGGCAACAACCGCTGCCATGAGTAACTTTTTTAGCGTATTCATTTAAATATCCTTCTTGGTTAGTTTGCATTTGTGTATCCTGAATGTAACGTGTAGGTTAATTTTGCGCGTATCAAGTTGTTTGTTTTTTGTTCATTTAATAGATGTGTGTATTAGCGTTATTGTCAGGGGAGAGCACATTTATTTTCAGACAATGTACAACGTTAACCGTTGTTTTCTCTGGCAGGGTCGGTAGGTACTCACATACTCCAAATGAATTGAATCTGATATCACTCGGCGAGAGAGTACTTCTTTTTAAAAAACCGTATCCATTATAGGTGATGTTTGAGTACCGATTTAGGTGAGATTTTAGTGATAATTTAAGGTAATAGTGCCATTAATCTTGAAATAAATTCATGAAGATGAATAGATATGAGCTGTGATTAGTTACTCTAAAACCCTTTATTTTTTGCTATTTAAAAAATAATTATAAAACAGTAGGTTATAGTTGGTCGTTTTTTATATGGTTAAAATGGCATTTTAGCCGTAACGACTTGTTGTAACTTATTTTTATGATGATAGTCTATTGTTCACTGCCGCACAGGCAGCTTAGAAATTGTCATTACAAACAAAAACCTTATTACTAGTGTTCACTGCCGCACAGGCAGCTTAGAAAAGCGGGCGGTGATTTAGAAGTTCGGTCAACAAGTTCACTGCCGCACAGGCAGCTTAGAAAAGTTAATTTTGGTGACACCAATAGAGATGACTGTTCACTGCCGCACAGGCAGCTTAGAAATATGGATAGCGCTTGATCCGAGTTAGTACTAGGTTCACTGCCGCACAGGCAGCTTAGAAACAGCGGCCATCTATGTATTGTTCAAAGTCACTGTTCACTGCCGCACAGGCAGCTTAGAAAACGATTCAAGACTTCAAACCGTGCAGCACATTGTTCACTGCCGCACAGGCAGCTTAGAAACTATACGCATGGAACCTGCAAAGGTTGGTAAAGTTCACTGCCGCACAGGCAGCTTAGAAAAAAGAATGCAGCGCCTATTTAAATAAACAATAGTTCACTGCCGCACAGGCAGCTTAGAAATTTAAATTTATTAACGTTTAATTGAATACCACGTTCACTGCCGCACAGGCAGCTTAGAAACAGATTTAATCGGTGAAGCCATAGAGTATTATGTTCACTGCCGCACAGGCAGCTTAGAAAAACAGATACTGACGAACAAGATACATAGTGAAGTTCACTGCCGCATAGGCAGCTTAGAAATAATTTAGTTTTGGCTTGGGTGTTTATTTGGTGTTCACTGCTGCACAGGCAGCTTAGGTGATGAGTGAC
>NZ_JAGJEF010000088.1:0-16269 GCF_018100875.1 Pseudoalteromonas sp. MMG012 | reverse complement strand
ACTAACCCGACTTTATTGACTTGTTGTATCACGTTGCTCTTTGATGTTTGACAATATATGCGCTAATTTTTCTTTTGTTTTCTTAATAGGTAATTGTTGAGATATATCTATCTCACCATTACTTACAGCTGCTTCAATAGATTTTTCCATTTTTTGGCAGGCTCGTTCAAATGCAACTTGATTGCCCTTGGATAGTTTTTCATAACAAGAACTGTAGAAGTCACTGTACATATCTACTTGCCTATACTTATAAACATCATTGTCTAATCTATCTAATAAAGAGTGCGCTTTTGAAAACCCTTCAAAAATTTTATGAGGCTCATTTTCCTTCATTGTGACCAATAAGTGTAACCTAGCCTGTTGAGTGTCTATATTGCTTGTATCATATCTATCTTTATTCATTGCAAGGGCATATGCCGAGTCTAGAAACTGCTGGGCTTTTGAATATTCTTTGAAAGTTATATTAGCCATTCCGTACTGTAGCCAAAAATGAGGGTCACTTTTTAACCAATTAACTGAAACTTTTAAATTCTCATAGTATCGCTTTAAGTTACCTTTCTTATTTGTATCTGACAATAACCTTTCAACAAAGGAGAACCTTAAAGTTGCGAGAAATATATTTCGCTGCTCATAATCTCTTGTTCTGTATTCATTAAATCGTTTAGCAATCTTCTGTAAAGTAGATGTGACATACGAAGGTGAAAAATGATGCCTGATGAGAGATAAACAGAACAAACTAGATTTTGTTTTTATCCCATCTCCATTCATATGGAATAAGTTTTTGAAGTTTTTATTATCTTTTAAGTCTGATGAATATATTCTATCATTACCTGCTATATCAGAAATCATACTGCTTTTACAAGGTATATCAAGTACTTCAGACAATGCTATAGCAAATATAGTATCCTTGATTTCATCATCACCCATTAGAGGCAATAGTTCGTTTGAAACTCGATCTCTAAATTGTGGGGAGTTAAACAAATTTAGTAATGTTAAAGATAACTGAGAGTTGTTTTTAGTTCTTATAAACCTGACTTTTTGATGATTTGATAACCCCGCTTTATCGCCCCACATACCCAAATTATCAATGATATCTACTAAAGCTAAAATTTCATTCTCAGCTAGTTCATCAAGGCAAATTTCACTATATTCAAATCTTATTTCTTTTAAATGAGGGCGAAGTCGTTCATGCTCGGCTGTACGAGATGTAGCGATAACATTGATGTTATCAGGTAATGAAAATGAATAATGTTTTAGTAAGTCAAGGTATCGTTCATATCCATCTAAGGTTACTACAACTTTCTTACCTAATGTTGAAAGGTGATCAATATCAGAAATATAATCACCTTCGATGTCATCTACGAAGTAACACTCAAAAGAGCTTGCCGTTAAATAACTATGAATTTGAGATGTTAAAATACTTTTACCATTACCCATGTCACTATATAAAACGACATTTTTACCATCGACCATAAATTCTTTAATCAAATCTAAACTTTCTCTCACTACAAGAGAAGGAATCAATTGATCACTTAATACTGCATCATCTATAGAAGCTGAACTTATATGCCCGAACATTATCATAGCTTCCACGTCAGCATCTCTGACCTCAATCTTATCGTGAGATAAGTCATATGGAGCTAGGGATTGGAGGTGATACTCAGAATCATACCCAGAAATACTTTCTTCGTTTTTTGTTATTAATTCAGCGAAACCTTCTACTTCAATAGGAATAATATTACCGAATTTGGATAAAGTAAAAGATGTCCTAGGGTTAGGATTCTCACGTGTAATAAAATAGGTTTTTTCTTTTAAATCACTATTTTCAAACAATATTTTTTGAATCTCAATGTCATACATTGAGTAACCAACAAAAACTATTGCACTACACCGCTCTAGATCTTTTTTAAAATAATAATGCCAGTCTGATTTTGTAAAAGATTCAGGAGAAATATAAGACGAGGTAGATAATTTGAAAGTGGATTCAATACTATCTTCATTTAAACTATCAATTGAACCATTCAAATGTATACACAAACTTTCTTTTTTATAATAAGTATCCGTAGGAAAGCTAACATCAATGCATTCAACTAAGTTTCCTACCTTGGCCGATGCAATCTCGATACTTTTATCATAATTAGTTGTATAAAAACGACGCCATTTAGCACTACAAATTTCTTCATGAATTCGATTAGTTTGTGTAAGAGTGTACTTTTTTTTAAGTAACTGAATTAGGTCAGGTACACTGCGGTTTTCAATGTAATAGTCTGTTGCAAAGCGAAGGTCATCGTCTATAGAGAAGCCTCCAAGTTTACATATTTCGTTAGCTAAATCCTTAGCAGCTGACGGCTCTTCGTCATTTACATTTTTTGTCAGGCTAGAGAAACCAGCCCCTGTAAATAATATTGCTTGACCTGTTGAAATACGTTCAATTAACTCTCTTGTATCAACATCTTGCTTTTTTAATTTTGTTCTATCTATACAAATTTTCAAAATGCACCATTCCTTTTCAAGTGATATAACATTTTAGTATTTATGCGACACGCAGTTTGTGTTGCATCATCGCTTGTTGGACTGAGCCGCTACCTGCTCGGTGTGACAGAGTTGGTGTTGTTTATGCTATGGCTTACTTAGAAAAAACAGGCTTTTTGGAGGCTCTCACTTCCCTAGCTAGTGTAATCAGTTTAGCTAGTGTTATGTAAGCTTTCCCTGCATTGCTCAGCACTTATTATGTCTTCATTACACCTAAATTTGCCTTAATAAGCAATTATATTTTTTACGCGTACAGAGGCTGCTAGCCTGAGCAAGTAAGCAGGTTTACTAATTGATTTTAAGCAGCTACCGGGCTGCTAACTCGTACACATAGTTTTGCTCACCGTCCGCTATACGCTCAAATCAGCCCTTTAGGGCATTTACGTTAACTCATTTTGGGGCAGAAACGAGTTATGCTGATGAACCGTTTCTAGCACTAAGCAAACATTCACGGCCAAACCTTAATACTCCATTAATCAAACGTAGCCACTCAATTCATACCAATGAAAGTCGCCATTTACCTCAGCTTAATTTCATGCATCTCACTGGCCATCACAACTTGGTTTCGGCCATTTCTCTTTGCCGTATATAGCGCCTTATCGGCAAGTTCTAGCTGAGTTAAGGGCATGTTACAGTCTGGCTGGTGACCCGCCACACCAATACTGATTGTCAGTTCTACAGGACCTACGCTGGTCATTATGGGCTTAGACGCAATACTTTCTCTAATTCTTTGCGCTATATTTGCACCATCTAATTCATGGGTGTAGGGCAAAACAATACAGAACTCCTCCCCACCGTAACGGGCGACTAAATCGCCGACTCGAGTTATTTCATTGGTAATACGCTCTGCAATCAGCTTCAAGCATGTGTCGCCCACTTGATGCCCATGTTCATCATTTACGCACTTAAAATAATCAACATCAATCATTAACAAGCATATCGGATAGTTAAACCGAACCGCGCGTGCATATTCAACATCTAAAAACTCATCTAACCGTCGGCGGTTTGCAACTCCGGTTAATGCATCTGTTATAGAGGATTGCATTAACTGTATATTTGCCTTTTCAAGTTCAGCTGTGCGTTGTAAAACTTGCTGCTCTAAGGTGTCTTTTGCATTGGTCATATGTCTCATTAGCGAGTCTTTCAAGGCAATTTTCTCTTTTCGTTCGATTTGCAAGCTTTTGGCTATAGCAAACGACAAACACAGTATCTCAAAACTGATTCCAAACATCAGTGCATGCTCAGTAAACCAATTGAAAGGCACTAAACTTATTTTGGTAGCCACCAGCACTAACCCACCAAAAAACGCCCCTCCCCAAGCGATACTATAAAACTTAGCCACCTCTAAGCCATCTTTAACTCTCAGATAGCCAATAACGAGCCCAAGTACACAACATGCCATGCTAAAATAAATGGTTGGTGCTAACATGAGTTCATACGGTAGTGCGAGTGACGCTATTGCCATCATTCCAACAACAACAATCAGATACCGTAAAAACCGATTAAACTTAGGGTAAGCATGCTGTATAACAAGTAAATTACGACTAAATAAAATGCCAAAAAGAACAATAATGTACAGAATAAAAATACTCGACTGTCCATTCCACCAAATACTATTAGGCCAAAAATACTGAAAACTTAAGCCCGATAAGTTACACAATAACAATGTCATACTTGAAATATAACCAAGGTAATATCCATAAACGTGCTTGCGTGTGATCACCGCACAAGAAAAAACGTAGACGAACAACAAAATCATCAATCCAAAGTAAGCCCCTAATATAAGCATGTTTATCTGGTTCCTTTGTGTAAAATCAGACGACTTCCACAGTTTTACCGGTAATATCATCACACTGGATGTTTTCAAGCGAGCGTATAACTGAACGTTTTCATGTGGTCGAATAACAAAAGGGGTCAAGAAAAAGCGATGTTTTATCGGACGATTTGAGAAGGGTTGCAGATCCCCCAACTGATAAGAGGATATCTTTCCATCATGTTCAATAAATAACTGTAAATCATCTAGTAAAGGATAACTTACTTCAAAAATGACATCCTGTGGTGTATTACCGTGAATAGAGAAAGTGTGCCGAAACCAGTATGTTCCCTGCGTAATTCCCAAATTCAGATTATCTTTATGGTGTGGTTGCCATTTTAGCTCTCTAGAGGTAGACACATAATCAAACGTCGCCACATCTGAGGTGTCAACATATGAAAAACTTCGACTTATTCCTGCCCCACCTTGCGTTAAATCGTACTTTGGTTGCCCTGCATTAACATGCAAACACATAAAAAGAACCATGACATACAACAGGGTATGACACACGCTTAATCGTGATTGTTGAAATACACTTCTCATATAATTAGCCTGGCTACAGTGAACGACAGCAACACAGCGTGAATAGATTAAAACTATTGCATTCAGCTCAATTAACTTTATGCCAGATCCCCCATGTTTACAAATCAATTTCAAATGGCAATACAAAAGAACCATGTTGAAAGTTCGCAAACATTATCAATCCAACATCGCATAAAGTAACCACCATTGCATAAGCAAGTACATTTATATAAATTTACTCGCAATACGATACTACGGAGCATGACATGAAAGCCATCACACGTAACCATTATCAACAACGCCTTCTGAGCGTGATTGATTATATGTATGACAACATAAATAAGGATCTTGATGTGAATACATTGGCAGATCGAGCATGTATGTCGGCCTATCATTTTCATCGTATTTACCGTGAGTTTGCGGGTGAAGCTATTAATGTAACCGTTAGGAGAATGCGCCTACAAAAAGCTTCTGTAATGTTACTGCGTAGTGATATGAGTCAAGCTGAAATTGCCGCAATAGTACAATACGGCAGTGTTGCCGCCTTTAACCGCGCTTTTAGCAAACACTATGGTCAAACTCCTGACGTGTATAGAAAGTTACGAAGTACACCCTTGGTTGACCACTGTGCGTTTTATCCTTTATCAAAGAAAGAGTATCCGTTTATGTTTAATATACAGCAGCACACCACGCCAGAAATCACGCTCATAGGTCTTGAACACCATGGTGATTATATGAAAATTGGCCGAGCGTTTGAAAAATTGACCGTCATTGCTGGCGCCCATAACCTCATCAATGAAGCAACACGGTTTTTTGGTTTATACTACGATGATCCAAAATCTGTTGAACAATCACAGCTCACATCACTTGCCTGCATCAGTATTGCACCTGATGAAACAGAGCAACTAGACCCACAATTAAAAGTCGTAACGGTGCCCGCTGGCAACTGTGTGAGTGTATTATTTAAAGGTGACTATGCGGAGCTGGAAAAACCGTATGATTGGCTTTTTGGACAATGGCTACCGCAAAGTGGCCTAGAGCTAATTGACTTCCCACCATTTGAAGAATATCTAAATGACTTAAAAGACACCGCCCCCGTGGACTTACTGACCAATATCAACTGTTTAGTCAAATAACACAAAGCCCTGATATCACTATCAGGGCTTTATCAATTAACCGCATTGTTCGCTATTTATATATCTTTACAAATTAAAATGTATAGCTTGCTGTTAATTTAACGTTTCGTTCATTTCCAGGTAAACCACCTAAGAAGAGTGCTTTAGCATAGTATTTTTCATCCGTTAAATTTTCTAAATTTAACCTAAGTGAGTATGTTTCAGTATGATATGCAACCACTGCATCCCAACGCGTATAGCTACCAATGGTCGATGTTGGTAATCCAAAATTAGCGGCGTTAATCGTACGCTCACCAATATAGCTCGCTCCTAAACTGACCTTTAAGGGTGCGTTTAATTGCGTTAATGCTAAATCATAATTCAGCCATATGCTCCCTAGCTTCTCTGGGATCCCTTTTCTTTGACCTGATGCTTTGTTGCTTCGAATCTCAACCGCATCTTGCCAAGTGGCATTCGCATTCATACTCAATACATCATTAATCGCCAAATTGATGTCTACTTCGACCCCGTCTGATTTGTTTTCATCATCATAAAAGTACTGCGGCACATCAATATTATACTCTGCATCATCTGGATTATCGTTAAATTGCTCGTTGTTATAACGAAGGTTCGTACGACGCGTATCAAACCACACCACAGATCCAATCAAGTCTTCATCTAATGCAGTAAAACGCACACCTAAATCGATTGATTCAGACTCTGAATCTGGTCGATTCTCTTCATTTTCATACCTAGGCATACTGGTATCAATCAAACTGCCCAACACACTATAAGCAGTCCGACCTTTCGCAACGTTAACAAATGCGGCAAACTGTTCAGTAAACTGGTAATTGGCTCCTGCATTAAAGGTAAAACCACTATCACTGGTATCAATTTCATCACTGATCCCTGGAGTGCGGTCAGTCCCTTTATGTTGATATTTTTGCTCTACCTTTGTATGGGCTGCGCCTAAGCGAACCGTTAATTCATCAGTAATGTACAAAACTTCCTGAGCGCTGATCCCATACGCTGTAAGTTTTTTGTCATAATTGCTTCGTAACGTCGGGCTATAATCTTCAAATGCACCCGTTGGCCAATTCGGATTGCGAATATCTAAAATGTAAGGCAATGCATTTTTACCTTCACCCGCGCCATCTGCATCATATATTGACCAGCTTTTATAAGCCATATCGCGGCTTTCATAGTTTGCACTAACTAAGTGCTCACCAACCACTGAACCGAAACTCCAACTCAATTTTAAGTCAGCAAAATATTGCCATGTTTTCTCACTGGCGATTTGCTTTCTGTATTCTTGGCGTCGTGCTGAGTAAGGATAAACCGTGTCACCGAGTAATAACGGCGCGCGCGGGTCAGCATTAATTTCACCACTTCTTTCCCAATACACATAATTGTACGCCCCCGTCTGCCTAATAAAGTTAGAGTCGTATTCTCGATATAGTAATTGTTGTGTAAAGCTTGATGAATTATCAAAATACCAATCATGACGAAGTTTCACGCGTTTTTCTTCGCCTTGGTTAGGCTTTGACAAAGGTGAAATTAAGTTACCAGACCCTAAATCAAAAGGATGTAACCCATCAGACGCTGAAATTGAATTCGCAAGTTCAGTACGTTGTGACTGTGTTAATTTAATGCCCAACTTATCATCACCATCTGCATTTGTGTCATTAGGCAGCATAGCTGCAGTAACAACACCAGGGTTACCTTCAATGCTATCCCAATTTAAAATTCTTACCGGATCCCCCACTGAGTCAATTTGTACTTCATCATCTATGTATGCAGCCGACAGTAACAAACGGTGATTATCATTCGGCTCAAAACTCAATGACGCATATACCTCGTTACGTTCGGACCCTAAACTTCTAAAACCATCGGTGCTGTCATGGTTGGCAACTAAACGGTAAGCCCATTCTTCAGAGAGCACATTACTTGCGTCAATCATAACACCGTATGTATTCCAAGCACCTGCCGTCGCTTTAATTTCATACTGTTCTATATCCAAGGGCTTTTTTTCAACAAGGTTTATTACGCCCCCCGCGGCACCAATACCATACAATCCAGTAGCCGGCCCTTTCAAAACCTCGATGCTTTCAACATTACTTAACGTGCGCGTTGGGTTAAAACTATTACCTAAGTCTGCGCCTCCATACATGCCGTCATACGTATAACTCACCCCAAGTCCACGTAGTATCAGGTTGTCACCTACGCCATAGTTGTTACCTGCTTGTGATAAACCACTCACATTGCGTACTGCGTCTTGCAAAGTGAGCGCGGCTTGATCTAACAATAGTGCTTTATCTACCACAACAACCGCTGCAGGTGTTTGCATCAAAGCCATATTTGATTTTGTGGCGGTGCCAGAGTCTAAAATAAGCTGATTATGACGGCCGTATACACTGATACGTTCAACACTTTGTTCGTTGGCCGTCTCCTCTTGTGCAATAACGTTTGCAGAAACTGCGACACTGCCAAATAAAGCTAACTGAACAGATATAGCCAGTGAACTCACACCAAAACCAAAACGTGAAGGTTGCATACAAACTCCTAAAAATACTGCAACAAGAGGTGGTTACCTCAAAAATAGGAGGCGCATACTAGCAACAAATACAAATGATAACAACTCTCACTTGTGTTTTATAAATATTTACTTTGTTATTGTATATCGAGATATAAATCCCTTTTGGAATAAATAATTACCTTCTACACATTCTAGAAACATCAATAACATCGTCTTAAATTCGTATCCCTATAACAAAAACTCAACCTCAACGCTTATTTGCACATATACCCTATGAATAGAGTGAAGCAAGCTTGGTTTTAGCCCGTTTTTTTAAGCGTTTGCGTCGGCGGGAATACCATAAATAAAGCCCCGTAATACCCAAGAGAACTGGTGCTAACCCAACAATACTGTACATAATTTTACTGGCCAACCCCGCAAAATTACCAAAGTGTAGTTTACGAAATGTATCAATCATCACAGTGACAAAACCCTGCTCACGAATGTCATAACGGCTTAGATATTGCCCTGTTTGGCTATCAAACGTCACTATACTGCCATAGTCACTCAGTAACGGGTTAGATGTCGGAACTTGTCCAAATAAGGTAATATTTTGACTTGGTTCTGTCGGAAATAAAATGTAGGTAGTTTTGAAGCCAGCTACATAGTCCGGTGCTGTGACAACCATATCTGTAATGCTAACGTCATCAACATAGAGACGCTTTTGCATAATATGATGTTCTGGCCGCTGTTGATGCTCTTGCCATTCATGAATATAAATAGAGATGTTGTAGTAACCACCCGTCACACCTAAAATGAGTAATACTGGTGACGATAATGTGCCAACCATTTTATGAATATCGCTTAATACAACCAACAAACGCTGATCCCAGCGCAGTGTCAGTACTCTTTTCCAAAACTGCCGATAGATGACTAAGCCTGAGATGCCTAAAAAAATTAGAAACAGCGCAAAAATACTGGTGAATGCAGTCCCTAGGTGTTCATCAAATCCATCAATATCATTGAGTAATAATGTGTAATGTAACTCTACTAACCAGTCGGTCAAGTAGTGATGTAAATGCTCAGGTGTACTTAGAACCTTGCCAGTGTAGGGGTTCAAATGGGCTTTAAACCAAATATTTGTGCCTTTTTTAATTAAATATATTCGATCTGCCTCGCCATTATTACCGAGCAGTTCCCAGCTCCCCAACTCATACTCTGGCAATTGTTGACGCACAGCGATAAGCAAGTCATCTTCTAACATGCGTTCTTCTGAAGCAAAAACAACCGTTTCTTCTGGCAGTAAAATACGGTCAATCTCTGTTTTAAAAACCAAAAGACTGCCCGTCAAGCAAATCAATAAAAATGGCAGTAAACACAACAAACCAACCCAACTATGAAGCTTATATAGCTGCCTTTTAGTCATAAACACGTTCAACCAATACATTGCAATTATCACAATATATTATTTTAAATGATATTAATTATCAATCTCACATGTATTTATATTGAGATGTATGTAAATACCCCACAGTAAATTGTAATGATGAGGCTTTATACTACTCGACGGAGTTACTTAAAGGCTCGTTGGTAAGTGGTTTCGATTCATCATCTGGCTTTTTGGCAACAGTTCCTGTGTTACTTGCTGAATAAGCAATCAATAAGCGGTTTATTTTTTCCACCTTCGCAACATCCAACACGTTACTTTGGTAACAGTCAATACGATTAATCAATTGAGCCAATAAACATACTTCTGCAGGCGTCGGGGTTTTAAATGTCACCTCCTGATTAAACACAATTAAGCCTATCACTTCATCGTCAAGACCTATCAGCTCTCTCAACAAACTTAAACGTTGCTCCAAACACCTTAACGGGTTGGTGAAATGCGCTTCATGTTTTTTATTTCTCTCTATCCATGTTTCTGAATGCCTGTCTGCATATACATCACCCAGCTGAGATTGGCTAACAATTAAAAACACCCCGTGTTTGGAAGTAATGACTTGATCTAGTTTGATGTTGCCACTTGCGGTTGGCAACATCAAATTATGATGCAAACTGTAATGCGTTTTTAGAAGCCCTTTTCTTAATGTCGATTTTAGGTAGTGATCACTAAAGTGTCGTTTGGCCATCCTGGTGATATAAGGGCTCGTCAACTTTATAACAAACAAAAATACCAGCAATAATATAACCGCAATGACATACTCCCCAATATACTGCCATAACGGTATAAACCCTGAGGATATATCTTCAACCTTAGAGACTGATGAAACGTATAAGCTCGGATCCCGAAGGTCCACTTTAGGCTTTGAGGCTTTCACTACTTTAGTGTGGGTATTAATGACATCATTGATCTTTTGTTCTTGTTCCGCATTTTTTGGTTCTGTTGTAAAAGCGGTTTTCACAGGGTGGCGTATTGCCCACTGTCGTTCAAAAAGCAATTTTTGTGCTGCTTGCTCATCACTACAACGGACTAACTCTGCCATATTATTTTTATAGGAATCGCAGTGTGGTGGTCGTTGATAAAAACGTTGCCATGCTTGTTGTTTTCGTTGATCACGATAACTTGATAATTGAGAGTGGGCATTATTCTCGGTTTGTGTTTGCCCCGAAATTGCCAACTCTACTGGTACTTTTAAAGCAACAACAATTTGTGATTCAAGTTCGGTAGGGTTTTGGCAGAATACCTCTATGCGTTCTTTTAAACGCCCCGCTCGATTGGATAACTGACGATGTTGTACCCCAGATGCCGTTTTAATTAATAACTGAATGTTCGCGGCTTCTTGATTAAATCGTGCACACTGCGCCACAGTCAATTGTGGCTCATAACTCAGTACGTTCAAGCTAAGCAACGAAGCAACGACCAGCAAACATTTCAGTATTAACCGCATTTTATCATCCATTTAAAACCCGCATATGATGACTGCAACCCGAGGCTGCGTATCTATCTTTTTGACACAGTATACATTGTAATAGCCTATTCGCTATTATTGCGTTCCTAAAAAAAGTAACTCATCGGTATGCCAATGTTCTACAACGGCTTCACTATTGAGAGTCACCAATCTACCACTGCTTAATTCAATCATATCAAACAAGGTTGTGCCCATTGATTCAGCCTCTATATGCCAACTTAACACCTCTTTACCAGAAGACATATGCCACACAGTTAACTCTGATTTTGGCGACGATGTTAAAAGGTAGGGCGAACCGGAAAGAAACAATGCGTGTCGAAACCATTTAAACCGAGACATATAATCTAACTGCTTGCTCAATTTCCCATTACTAACATTTAACACTTGCTGAGTTTTCAGACTATCTGACACAAACATATCATTGCCTGTACGTGCCACCGAAAGCGTACTAATTCGTGAAGGGTACCTGACTGAGTATAACGTATTCCCTTCATCCATTGTCCACGCTTTAACATAGCCATCATGAGCAGCACTTAATACGCCAATATTATCAGGTAAAAAATGAATATGAGTTACATTGCTTGTGTGAGGGACTATTCTACGGGCTTGCTTGTTTTTGCGATTAAAAAGCGTAACCGAACCATCCGTCATGCCTATTCCCACTAACCTAGCATCTAGTGACAATTGCAAAGTTGTAATTCTTGCTAATTCATCAAAACCAGATACATTGAGGGTCCCTTCAAGGTTACCCGTATTTATATCCCATAATTGTAGTACGTTACTCCCCGCAACAATAATCAAACGGTGTTGCTTATTGAATAAAAATGTTCTTATGGTGGTGGGCAATGCCTCTTTTGCCAAAGAAAATACCCCCTTTTTAGAACGCACATCCCAGATATTAACACTTGGCCCTTCCATCACTAATGCAGCCCATTCACCATCGTGTGATAATTTACCGTCAAGTACACGTTCTTCACTCAGCACATAACGCTTTTGAGCTTGTGCAACAAAAGGGTCTGAACAACCAAGCAAAGTACAAAGTAACAATAAACTGCCGATGAAGTAATTCACGCTATAGCGCCTTTATTAAATCCAAATTCCACCGTTCAAGTACCGCATCAGAGTTAAATGTGAACAAATTACCATGATTGTCGGCATGCATTGCAACAATGCTCGCCCCCTTATTTTTGGTCTGAATAGTCCATGTCCCTAGCTCCTCTCCAGTTTCTGTGTGCCATAAAGACAGATGTGATTTAGAAGAAGATGTCGCCAATAGCGCCCCATTCTCAACGAATGTTGATTGCCTAAATATTTTAAACCGCGCACTATAATTTAGCTTAGCCTGCTCTGCGCCCGAAGTTAATTGTTTAATATGTTGCGCACTTAACCCATCTGAAACAAAAAACCGAGAGAAATCACGTGTGGTCGCTAAACTAGTAACACGGTGTGCAAATTCTTGCTCAAATAGCGCTGCCGAAGAACCAAATTGCCATAACCCAATTTTACCATCTAGCCCACCCGAGAGAAAAAGCGCGCCTTGAGTATCAAATTTTAAATGCCGTATGGGTTGGCTATGTGGCTTAAAACGATTATTCAATCGCGTGTTTATATCAGCCATATTCAGTGACCCATCAGCCATGCCCACAAGCAACCGGTCTTTATGTGGTGATAATGCCATGGCAGTGATCGTTGCGCGCGCTGACACTCCTGAAAACTTTACTTTACTTATCATTGCTTTAGCTGGAACAGACCACAGGCCGACAGTATTATCATTGGCCACTAAAATCAGCGATTTATCTTTTGATAAAACGACATGTTTAACTGGCTTTAACACTTTGTGATCTGGGATCTTAAATTCCACTTGTTGCGAGTCAACCCGCCAGAGCATGACAGATCCTGTACCGGTGACTCCTAGTAATAGTTTACCGTCGTCAGAAAATTGCCCCTGTGAAATTGACTCTGTCGAAAACGTATGAACAACCCCATCACTTATTTCAACATCGTGTTTGCAACCAATTAAAAGAAATAAAATCAATGCCATAAAAACTGCAGGCCAACGCATCTTTGCTACTCCAATAATATCTTGAGTCATATGTTCTCAAGCACAACTCATTTAAGCAAATTTAGAAGCAAGTTTAGTGCCTGCGCGCTTAACTGGCCGAACAATTACCAGCACTATTGCAAAATAGTGACCGATGAAGGTTTTAATATATGGACCGACATCGGCGTGGTAACCTCATTCGGGTTAAATGGTTCTGCATTTTCTAGTGCTTTATGTACCAAATATTTTCGTGTTTTTTCCAAATCCATAACCCGCGTCACAATTTCACCTGTTGCGAATGCACTTCGTCCTACAGCTGACAGTGGGAAAACCATAACACCGTCTTTCACTTCCACGGTTATCTCATCATTGTCAGTGACTTTAAGTGCCATCCAACAGCCTTTCTTTTTACATACTTTGGTCACAATACCTTTTAAAGTAACGGGTTTATTACGGTATGATGAAATATCACGCAAAACCTCCTTAGCAGCCACTAATTTACTCATATCAGCACCACCTGCAAACTCTTCTGCATTTGCGGTCAATGACCCGCCACATAATAATAGTATGAACAGAACCTGCCTCATTTTCGACTCCTTATAATGTCCCTTTAAAAACTCAAACGAATACAACTACTCCGTGAACATATCAAAGAATATGCCAGAAAAAAACCCACTTTGTTCAAGTTTAGCGCTTTGTTATAACCAAAAGTAATTAGTTATTGTATTTAGCTATTTTAAAGCGTAATATCCGCCCCGCAATACGAAATGAGAACTATTATTATTAAGAATTAATACCATGAAGTACTCTGCCATTTGTCTTTGTATTAGCGCAGCTATCCACTCTCAAGCACACGCTCAGCTAAAAAAAACCTCTGCCGATGAACACATTGAAGTGCTTGGCCATAAAATCACAGCACCCAATCATGATGTCGCCGCATCCGTTTCCGCGCTGTCTTCAGATGGTATAAAGCGAGGTCAATCTGCTGATCTCACGCAAATATTAAAAGCACTGCCTGGAGTTGATGTTTCAGGAAGTGTCACGCCACTGTCAGCGCAACCCAGTATCAGAGGGTTATACGGCGAACGTATCCATGTATCTGTCGATAGCATAAAACGTAAAACAGACTCTGATGGTAGCCAAAACATTTCTACCATTGGCAGTTTAGGTGTCGATCCGAGTCAATTAAAACAAATTCAAGTGCT
This sequence comes from Pseudoalteromonas sp. MMG012, assembly GCF_018100875.1. NCBI lineage: Bacteria > Pseudomonadati > Pseudomonadota > Gammaproteobacteria > Alteromonadales > Pseudoalteromonadaceae > Pseudoalteromonas > Pseudoalteromonas sp. MMG012. The sequence goes on along the minus strand of NZ_JAGJEF010000088.1, from coordinate 1,617 downwards.
GCGAGGCGCAGACTCATTAACCGTTGGATCAGGTGCTATCGGCGGTAGCATTAGAATGGTGACAAAAGACGCAGAAGACTACTTAGACAACACAGGGATAGGTGCTCAGTTCTCAGTTCAAAACGAATCGGTTTCGGATTCAATGAACAGGTCCATCAACGTATTTCAGCTCACAAATACAACCGATACTATTATGACCATGAGCCACGTGAAGTATGATGATATTGACGTTGTTGGTGCACAAAACCACGAAGAAGTCGTCGCACAAACAGACAAAATTATAAATCAATCCGAGCGCAGTAACGTCGCATTAAAAAATACATGGTACTTTCACTCTCAACATTATTTAAAAAGCAAAATTGATTACTGCAAAACAAAATCGGTCGACCAACCGTATGACCAACGACTCAGCTTAGGTATAAAGTACCCGACTTTAATGGAAGATTATAAAAACGATTACCTCGAAGGTATGCTCAATTATAGTTACCAACCAGTCAGCGCATTGATTGACTTAGACATTCAAGCATTTTACGCAAAAAAAACCTACGACAAAATTACCAAAGGATATATCCCAAGAGGCGATAAAAAAGTCAGTTATGATAAACAAAGCTATGGCCAAAGCAAACGTCACGGTATGCGACTTGCTAACCTATCTCAATTTGACGGCTTTGTTAGCCACAAACTAGCTGTTGAGCTTAATTATGAACATGAGTCTTTTGATCAACATCAGTTTGAGGAGCAAATACGTACCAGCTACTATGGTGAGAGTTATGCTGATTCATTGTCTATTTCAATTATTGATCAGAGCCAGTTTTTTAACCGTAAATTATTAGTCACCGCCGGCCTTAGATATGACGAATACCAGCGCCGTACAAACACATTCAAACCCTTTGGAGGTAATAGTGATGATGCAACATCCAGTGAACTTGGCCTAACCTATAAAGCCACCCGCCATGTAAATTTTTATCTAAAAACTGCCCAAGCATTTAGAGCTCCGTCATTGCAAGAATTGTATAAAAAAGATCAGTGGCGCTGTCATATCGGCGGTAAGATTTGCTTCAGTGAACCACAACCGAATTTAAAAGCTGAAAAATCTACAAACTATGAAGGAGGGTTTGGATTCAGTATCGAAAACCAACGCTACGCGGACACGCTCCATATAAAAGCCATTTACTTTAACAACACAATTGACGATTACATCGATAATATCCCTTTTATGTATTATCTTGATAACGCAGGTAATAAACACTTTGGCTCTCCAGGCCCAAAGCCCACCAATGGCATACCGGTTGCTACACATAGAGACTACAGCGCTAAAAATATTGGCCGATTAGACAGTGAAGGCTTCGAAGTTGAATCCCATTATCAGTATCTTAATACCAGCATATACTTGGCATATTCTAAAATGAATATGGATGTTATGGGTGTGCCAAACTTTTTCTTAGGCAATGTAGACTATACAAAACAACCCTATTCAGAAGCCCCCGCTGATAAACTGACGTTTAACAGTCATTATCAACTCAGCCAGTCACTGAATGTTGGCTTTCAAATACGTCATTATCGTTCACAACAAAGGCTCAGTGAGCAATATTTACAACGCGGTTATGGTACAAGCAC